>JAGVII010000484.1 GCA_020056155.1 Afipia sp. | reverse complement strand
CTCCGGCACCGCCGATGCCACCTGCGCCGCCCGTACCGGGCATGCTGCCGGCGTTCCCGACGCCTCAATAATTCGAACACGGCGCGGGCCTGGTTGTGCGTACCCGCGCCGTTCGTCCTGTTAGTCCGCCGCGCAAATGCGACTAATGTCCTGTGGGGTGCGGATCCCCTTGGACCCGGAAGGAAAACCGGCTGCGAACGGCATACGTCCCCGCCGTCGAAACCCTCGCAAATATGGGCGTGACAGCTCGGAGAGACGGCAAGGCGGCGTGCGGCGGGGTTTGTTGGTCCTTTCCCTTGCCGCACGTCCGCAATTTTCCAAGGTGGGCAATGAGAATCGGCTTCACAGGCACACAGCGCGGAATGACGCCGCAGCAGTATCATACTGTGTGGGAACTGCTGTGCGCTCGCCGCCAAGCGAATGGCGAATTCCACGAGGGTGACTGCATCGGCGCTGACGCGCAAGCGGCATATCTTGCGCGGAAGGCAGGTTTTCGTATCATTTGCCATCCGCCGACGAACGACAGCAAGCGCGCGTTCTTTCCGGCTGACCAGCGGCGACCGCCGCTAGGCTATCTTGACCGCAACAAGGAAATTGTCCGCAGCACCGAACAAATGATTGCGACTCCCGGCGAGGTCGAGGAGCAACTGCGCTCTGGCACCTGGTCAACGATTCGATATGCAGTGAAAACCCGCAAGACCGTCTCGATCGTGTTTCCCGATGGCTCGGTGCGCTTATGCTAAGTCTCGAACACGCCATCTGCTACGACATTGAAACTCTGCCCAACGTGTTCACCATGAACGTGATGGGGTTGCATTCCGAACTCGACATGACGTTCGAAGTTTCGCATTTTCGCGACGACCGACACTCGTTGTTTCAGTGGTTTGCGTACTGGCAAATGACGCAGACACCGATGGTTGGGTTTAATAACCTCGGTTTTGACTACGTCGTGATCCACGAATTTTACAACAATCAGCACATGGCGGTCGAGGACATCTACGACCACGCCATGTCGATCATCAATTCGAGTTTTGGAGGTAGTCGGTTCGGTCATCAGATTTGGGAGAGCGATAGATTCGCCCCGCAAATCGATCTGTTCAAGATTCATCACATGGATAACCGCGCCAAGTCCACATCGTTAAAGGCGCTGCAAATCACCATGCACTCCGAGTCGGTGCTGGAATGTCCATTGCCGTTCGGTGTGCCGATTGCCGAACATCGCGACGTGGTCGATGTTCTGATCCCGTACAACAAGCACGACGTTCGAGAGACGCGCAAGTTCGCGCATTTTAGCATGGATGCGATCAATTTCCGTTTGCAGCTCTCCGACACGCTAAAAGGCGACGTGCTCAACTTCAACGACACCAAGATCGGCGCGAAGCTGCTCGAACAGCGACTTGGCGACGAACTCTGCTACTCGCGCGACACTGGCACGCGGCAGCCGCGACAGACTGTTCGCGATCGTATCCGTCTCAATGAAATCATTTTCCCGCTCGTCCAATTCAAGAACCCGGAATTCAACCGCATTCTGACCTGGATGCGGACGCAGACGTTGAGCGCCGACGAAATCTCAGGCACGGGCAGAGACGAAACCTTTTCCATCAAGGTCGGGAAGCAATCGACGCAACCTGTCACAATTCGCACCAAGGGCGTCTTTACCGGCGTTCACGCGCACGTCGGCGGCATCGATTTCCATTTCGGCACGGGTGGCATTCATGGCTCGGTGAGCGCGCAGCGGTTCGAGACGACGGCGGACTCAGCGATCGTCGACATTGACGTGGCGTCGCTCTATCCGAATATCGCCATCGTGAACAATCTGGCGCCGGAGCATCTTGGACAGCGGTTCGTCGAGGAGTATTCGCGGCTGCCGCAGGAGCGCAAGGAATGGCAGGCAAAGAAGGGCAAGAAATGCCCCGAGGCCAATTCCATGAAGCTGGCCAGCAACGGCACCTATGGCAATTCGAACAACAAGTTCTCGGTGTTTTATGACCCGCGCTTTACCATGCAAATCACCATCAACGGGCAGTTGATGCTATGTATGCTTGCCGAGATGCTGCTGGACGTGCCGACGCTGCGCATTATTCAGATTAACACGGACGGCATCACGTTTTGCGTCCACCCGTCGCTGATTTCCTACGCGCAGCGCGTCTATAAATCGTGGGAAGCGATGACGCGCCTGACGTTGGAGGAGGTGCGCTATTCGCGCATGTGGATCCGCGACGTCAACAACTACATCGCGCAGGCCGAAAGCGGCGAGGTGAAGCTAAAGGGTGCGTATTGGTATCCGGCCAATTTCCCCGATGACATATCGAACGCGCAGCCGCCGGCATGGCATAAGGATTTTTCCGCGGTCGTCGTGACCAAGGCTGCGGTCGCGCACATGGTCGAAGGTGCGGACATTGAGCGGTTCGTATATGGCCATTCCGACCCGTTCGATTTTATGTGTCGCGCCAAGGTCGATCGTTCGTCAAAACTGATGATCGGCGACCAGGAGACGCAGCGAATCACCCGCTACTATGTCGCGCACAATGGCGGAGCGATGCGTAAGATTTCGCCGCCGACTGGCGAGCCGGGTACGTACAAGCGCAAAAACGGCGTGTCGCAGTTCGAGTACGACACGGTGATGGGGCAGATCGCGCCCGGCGCGCATGACGAGCGCATTCACACCAAAAATAAGTCCAAGTACGAGACGCGCGAAATGGGCATCGAGGCGGGCTATCTCGTGGCGGAATGCAACGAGGCGTCACGGTTCGATTTTTCCAATCTGAACTACGAATGGTATGTTGAGAACGCAAAAAAGCTGGTGATCGGATGACTCGCACCCCTGAGGAATTCGACGTACAGCGTGCGTTCTTTCAGTGGTGCGTCGGCTGGCCGGATCGTGACGGCGTACCCACCAAGCCCGTGATGCTCGCGCCGGGTGTCGAGGTGTGGCACACGCCGAACGGTGGAAACCGCGACGCACGAGAGGGCAAGCGCCTGAAAGAATCAGGAGTCGTTGCAGGCATCCACGACATCCTATTTTTGCGGCCGACTGACTTTGGCCAATACGGCACATGGGGATTGCTGTTCGGCCTTGAATTTAAGAAGCCGGGCGGGCCGCAGCCGCCGTCGCGTCAGCTCTCCAAATCGCAATTGCAGATGCACCCGCGCCTCATGGCGGCAGGCATGGCTGCGTCGATCGTGGTGGATAACCTGAAAGACGCCCGCGCCTTTTGTTACGAGAATAAGTTGACAGTCGGCTTATAACGATGCACTATGGGTTAACGAAACGGGAGAGCGAGATGCGAATTCTACTTGTCGAGGATGACTCCGCCACCCGTCAGACGCTTGAACTGATGCTGAAATCCGAGGCGTTCAACGTCTACAGCACCGACAGCGGCGAGGAGGCGGTGAGCCTCGGCAAGTTGTACGACTACGACGCCATCGTGCTCGACCTGGACGTAGGCGGTTTCGATGTGATCCGCGCGTTGCGTCTTGCAAGGATCAAAACGCCGATCATTGCAATGGATCACCACGTTCAGGTCGACACCATCGTGAAGGTGCTCGACCTCGGCGGCGACGAATGCTTGGCGAAGCCATTCCACAAAGACGAACTAGTGGCGCGCATTCACGCTCTGGTGCGCCGTTGCAAGGGTCACGCGACCAACGTCGTGCAGACTGGCGAACTGCTGGTCAACCTCGACAGCCGTACCGTGACGGTGCGCGGCGTGCCGGTTCACTTCACCGGCAAAGAATATCAGATGCTCGAACTGCTTTCGCTGCGGAAGGGCATGACGCTCACCAAGGAAGCGTTTTTGAACCACATTTATGGCGGGCGCGATGAACCCGAACTGAAAATCATCGATGTATTCATTTGCAAGTTGCGCAAGAAATTGCGAGCCGCCGGAAGCGATGCGGTCGAGACGGTGTGGGGCAGGGGATACGTCCTGCGCGATCCGGATTTGCCAGTCGTCGAAAGCGCGAGCATCGCTGCGGAGCTTCACGACATGGTCGACAATCCGCCATGGCGCGTCGGTCGGGGCGGCGGTTTGCAGGCGCACGATAAAGCCAAGATGGCGAAGCGCATCGCAAGTCCACCGCTGGCGCCGCAAGCGGGAGAACGCTAATGCGCAACATCCCCGCCACACTCACCGCCCTCTTTCTTCCCCTCTGGATAGGCATGTGCCTCGCCAGCGCCGTGCCGTCATCCATGGTCGCGTCGTTTTATGATTGCTACCAGCCGGGGCAGTGCTCGCGCAGTAAGGTGACGGCGTCGGGTGAGCAGTTCAATCCTCACGGCATGACAGCGGCTCACAAGACGCTGCCGTTCGGGACCAGACTGCGCGTCTGTCTGCGATCGTGCGTCGTGGTGCGCATTAACGACAGAGGGCCATTTGTGCGCGGGCGGTCGCTGGACCTTAGCAGGGGCGCGGCGATGGCCATTGGGCTTTCGGGTGTGGCGTCGGTGCGCGTGGAGGTGTTGTGAAACACACCGCTGCAACACTCAAGAAAGCGATTCACTTCCGGCACCGTGGAAAAGGCGCGGTGCTGATTGAGGAATTGCGAATTGGCTGCGGCTACGTCGGCGCGGCAGATCGCGCCATTGACGTTTGGGCAATTGAGCCGAACGCGTCAAAAGGCTGCTCGGCGGTTTCCTATGAAGTAAAAATTTCGCGCAGCGATTTCGCCAAGGACATGAAAGACCCGCTGAAACAGCGCGGCGCGCGGCTGTTTTCCGATCAATTCTATTTCGTGACGCCACCGGGATTGCTCGCGGCCAGGGAAGTGCCGGATTGGGCCGGGCTGCTTGAACCGCATCCGTCTGCAACCGAGGAATGGCCGTATCTGCACGCTGTCGTGACCGCGCCCATTCGATCCAAAGACGCACCATCGTGGCCCCTGGTGGTGTCCATGCTCCGCCGCGAGGCGATCATGTTGCCGGAGTTGGCGCTGTGACCATGCCCGACACACCACTGCGCCTGAAAGTGGCTGCTGAACTGGCTTTTCCACAGGGCGGCATGACCGCATCGGGACTTAGGCGCGAAGCTGCGCGGGGAACGCTTGTCATCGAACGCATTGCGGGTAAAGACTACACCACCCTGCAAGCGATCGAGGAAATGAGGAAGCTATGCCGCGTCCAGCAAAAGGCCCGCGATTGTGGCTCCAACCAGCCCGCCGCGACGCGCATGGAAACGTCACCGAGCCGGCCGTATGGTGCATCCGAGACGGCAGCAGCAAGCGGAGCACAGGAATCGGCGATGTCCAAGCTGGCAGCCCTCCGCCGCTCGCCGTCGATGCCTTGCGTCAGTACCTCAATACCAAAGCGACGCCGCGCCCGCGCGACCGTGACCCCTCTCAAATCCTGATTGCCGACGTCGTCGCGATATACGCCGAGGACAAGGCACAGACGCATTCGCGCCCGAAAGACACCGCCGACCGGCTGGCGCGCATCCTCGATCATTTCAGCGGAAAAACCCTCGATTTCCTGAACACCAAGACCTGCGCGGACTATGTGCGGGCACGCGGCTCGGAAGCTGCGGCGCGGCGCGAACTGGAAGATTTGCGCGCTGCGATTCGGCATCACTGGAAAGCCGGCCTTTGCACCAGCCCTGTGCCCGTGGTGCTGCCCGACAAGGGCGAGCCGCGCGAACGCTGGTTGACCCGAGACGAGGCGGCAAAGCTACTGTGGACCGCTTGGCGGCTTCGGCAGCAGTTTCGAGGCGAGCCGACCAAGTGGAAACGCGCCCGGCACATCGCACACTTTATATTGGTGGGGCTTTACACGGGAACCCGCTCTGGCGCGATCTGCGGAGCGGCCATGGCGCCGACCGAGGGCCGGGGTTGGGTGGACACCGAGCGAGGGGTATTCTACCGACGCGCGATCGGTCGCAAGAAAACCAAAAAGCGACAGCCGTCCGTCCGGATCCCGCCGCGGTTGCTCGCCCACATTCGTCGCTGGAAGCGCAAGGGCTTCGCTCGCGAGTCGTTGATCGAATGGCAGGGCGAGGCCGTTCAGCGCGTCAGCAAGGGTTTCACGCAGGTGGTGAAGGCGGCGAAACTCAAGGACGTCAGCCCGCACATTCTGCGGCATACGGCGATCACGTGGCAGGCGCAGGAGGGCGTGCCGCCGCACGAAATCTGCGGGTTCTTTGGTATCACTGCCAAGATGTTCGAGGACGTGTACGGCCACCACCACCCCGATTTCCAGTCGCGAGCTGTCAACGCTTTGAACCGCTCCCGACAGAAACCCGACAGAATGGCCGCAACCGACCGTGAACAAACGTCGTCGAACGTGGTCAAACTCAGCGATATTGCTTAGGATTCCTGCGTATCGCACTCGTTTACACCGAGAGGGTCGGCGGTTCGAATCCGTCACCGCCTACCAATATGGCGCCATTGGCCGGTTTCCCCACAGCTCCCGTAAACAACCGGCGGACATTTTCCTTCGCCACGTCACCAGCGGCTGATCATCGTGACGGAAGAACGAAAGATCGAGCTGGATGGTCTGCGCGGCTACGCCGCCATCGCCGTCGTCATCTATCATTCGGTACTGGGGCTCGACGGCACGCAGATTGAGCGGGTCCTGCGCGGCGCGTGGTCGGATCTCGGCCCCTACGACATCGCGACAAAGGTGTTATTCAAGGTCTTCAATGGCGAACTGGCCGTTACGCTGTTCTTCATCCTGAGCGGCGCCGTTCTTTTCAAAAGCCTGATGCGTGAAGACGGCGGGCTCGGCGGCATCGCCGTGAAGTTTTACGTTCGCCGTTTCTTCAGAATCTATCCCGCGCTGCTGGTCTGCCTCGTTGCATGCGGGCTGGCTTTCTCAGCCGGCGGGCGTGACGTGACGATGCAGGATTTCGTGGCGAATGCCTTGCTCTACGACTTCAGGATCAATGGCGCGACGTGGACGATCAACGCGGAGATGATCGCGCCGGCCTTCCTGCTGCTGTGTTACGCTGGATACAGGGCAGGCCGGGAATGGGGCCTCGCCATCGTCACGTTCGGCCTGGTGTACCTGCTGGCGCTGCCGCAGTTCGATGGCTACCTGGTCTACTTTAGAATCTCCTGGCTGGGATTTGCGCTGGGTGTGCTGATCCCGACGCGGATCGGCGAGATGGCGGCGTCGGTTCTGCCGCGATGGTCGTGGGCGGCCATGCTGATTGTCATGATCATCCTGCGCTGGCCGCTGCGGGAGATCTGCATCGCCCTGCTTGTCGCCACGATCTACTACCGGCGGGCGGATGGCATCGATACGTTTCTGTCCAACCGGATGTCGCAGTTCCTGGGCAGGATCAGCTACAGTCTCTATCTTTTCAACGTGCTTTTTCTGGAGCTGATTTGCGATCGGATGCGGCAATATCCTTGGGCGGTGGCGCACCCGCTGGAGGCGGGCATCGGCGTCGCGCTTGTGGTGATCGCTTGCACCATTCCGGTGGCTTATCTGTCGTGGGCCTGTATCGAAATGCCCTTCAATCGTCTTGGGCATCGTTTGACGGGCCGCAGACGCGCGGTCCCGGCTGTCCCTCAGTCCGTGCCGTTGTAAACCGGATTGACGGACGGTTTACCGTGCTCCTCGACAAAAGAACTTCAAGTCACCGTGCCGCCATCTTGGCAATCTAGCTGTCGTTGCGCGGCAATGTGGTCCGAAGCCGCGCGATGATGTTCTCCCGCACGGAGTGTCCGATGAAGTATTTCATGTGCCGCTTTATTCCGCCCGGTCCGGATTTTCTCAAGACCATGACGCCGGAAGACAAGCAACTTATGAAGTCGCACGGCGAGTTTCTCCAGGCGCTGCTGGAGAAGGGCGTCGTCGTCGCGCACGGGCCGGTGGCCGATCCGTCTGGCGGCTGGGGCATGTCGCTGTTCGAGATGGCCGATGATAAAAGCGCGGACGATGTCCGCGCCATCGTCGCGGAAGACCCGATGATCATGGCCAATATCGGCGCGCGTTACGACGTGCTGCCGATGCTGCAACTGCGGATGCGGGGGTAGAAATCTTCGTCATTGCGAGCGAATCGAAGCAATCCAGAGCAACAAGAAAGAACTGGATTACTTCGTCGCAATCGCTGCTCGCAATGACGGCGTCAATCACGCCTTTTCCTCCCAGATCGTGGCGAGATGTTCTGACCGAAACGCCGCCCCGCTACTTATTCGTCAGGACGAACTGCGACCGGGTCAGGCGGCACGGCTTGCTTCCGGCGCAATCCGCAAGGTCCAATACTTTCGCACCGCGAACGAGATGCTCCTTGGTGTCCTCGGAGCGGTTTGGCGTCAGCACCGTCATGGCGGTGCGCAACGAGTCCGCAATCTCGTTGTTGGCTTTCGGATCGTCGCGATCGGTGAGAAT
>JAGVII010000857.1 GCA_020056155.1 Afipia sp. | reverse complement strand
GCCGGATCGGCCGAAGCCCGGGACTACCGTTACTGCCTGGTCGAGGGTGGCTACGCCAGCGGCCCCGGCACCTGTTATTACAATACCTACGCCCAGTGCATGGCCAGTGCCTCGGGACGGCGCGCTTATTGCCAGGTGAATCCGATCTTCGCCTTCGCTGAGCAGAACCGCCGGGTCGTCAAGCCACGCAAGGTCTATCGCGAGCGGCGCTACTATTACGACTGACGCCCCAGTCGCGTTTTCTCGCATGCGTGTGCGCCACAGGCGCACACGGTCCGCTTTGGGATTCGCTACCGCATAACCGGTTTACATCAGTCTGCGCGCCCCTGCCGGGGCGTTGCGATATGCTGCCCACCGGACAGACAGGAACTTTTGCATAGCGCCTAGATGACAGTTCCGTAGAGCGCCCTCGGAGCGCATCCACCCCCTGCGGCGACCGGCCCGACCGATCGGGCTGTGGAGAGGTAGCAGTGGACGTTTTCGGATCAGGACGGACGGCAAACCGTTTTCTCGCGGCCCTCCCCTTGGACGCCTTCCTCCTCGTCGAAAAGTTCATCCGGGTTGCATCTTTCGAACGCGGTATTGTGCTTTTCGATGCCGACGATGAGGTCAATCAGATCTATTTCCCGCATAGCGCGATGATCTCGCTGGTTGCCGTCATGAGAGATGGCACCTCGATCGAAACCGCGACTGTAGGGCGCGAGGGCGCGGCGGGCTGCATGACGGGCATCGGAAAGCACCGATCGTTCGTCCGGGCCGTTGTGCAGATGCCGGGAGTCATTTCGTCCATTCCCGCGCTGAAATTCAGGGCTGCGGCCCAGGAAACCCCCGTGCTGCGCGAATACTGCGCGCGATACAACGATGTGATCCTGATGCAGTCGCAGGTGACGGCCTCCTGCAACGCACTCCATTCCATCGAACATCGGTTTTGCCGCTGGCTGCTACAGAGCCGGAAGGCGGTCGATGATGAATCGATTCCGCTGACGCAGGAATTCATGTCCCAGATGCTGGGCGTGCGGCGCAGTTCGGTCTCGGAAGTCGCTGCCCGGTTGCAGGATAACGGCTCCATCCGTTATTCGCGGGGACGCATCCGTATCCTCGACAAGCGCAAGCTCGAGAGGTGTTCGTGCGAGTGTTACGCGACCATCAACGCCCGAACGGATACGATATGGCCGCCGCGATAGAATGCGCCACAGATCAATGAGGATGCTTCACGCTTTCGAACCCTTGCGCGAACTCTCGGTTCGAGTCTCACCGCATTTGGAGCATACATACTGAACGACCGATTGACCGGTTCGCTGTCCCAAACCGACTTTCTTGATTTCCATCGGCCTGCGCTTGCAGGTTGGACAATAAACCAGATGCGGAATTGAACGCTCACTGTCCTGGATGGTCATTACGCGATGTCCGGATACGCGGAAAAGCACAAGCTACGGATAGGCGGAAAGCCGAATTATAACCTTCCGAATTCGGCCGTCTGTCCGATTCCAGACACAGTTTGATTTTGCAGGCAATCACCATTCAGGACCAGGGCGATCACCTTTTCGATTCCAGCGAGACTCAAAGACGCGGCAGTCGCGCCGAACAAAAAAATCGCCCGGAAAACGATTTCCGGGCGATTCTTGAATTGGTGGGGGAAGAAGGACTCGAACCTTCGAAGCCATACGGCGGCTGATTTACAGTCAGCTCCCTTTGCCACTCGGGACACTCCCCCGCTCGACGTCATCGGACACCCTCGCCCACCCGAACAGGGGTGGTTGAACGGCCATGGATGACGGTAAAAAGCGTGCCCGTAAACGGGCGCCCGGTCGGCGCGTTTATGGGCGAAGCGCCGGGGTAAAGTCAACCAAGGCGGGGACGAATATGACAGGTCGTTGCGATCCTGCCCAAAGCCGAAAATTGCCATTATTCCAGCCCCGTGGGACAAGGCCGCATGAGCGATCGAGACCGGAAATCACGTTTCAAGGGACAGAAAACAGGCGGACGCGGCGGCGACCGTGATCGGGAGCGCCCGGAACGGCATCAAAGCAAGCCTCAGGGCGGGCGTCCCCACTGGCGCGACCGCGATGCCAAGGGCGGCGCGAAGGGGCACGCGAAAGGCGAAGGCCCGGTCATTCTTTATGGCTGGCATTCGGTCACCATGGCGCTGGCCAATCCCCAGCGGCGGATCCGCAAGCTGTTCGTGACCGAAAACGTCGCCCGGCGGCTCGCCGACGAGAAGATCGACACCCGCGTTCCGCCGGAACTGGTGCATCCGGGGGATATTGACCGCCGCCTGGGGCCGGATGCCGTGCATCAGGGCCTGCTGGCTGAGGCCGACCCCCTGCCCGGCCTGCATATCGATGAACTTCCGCAGGACGGCATCGTACTGGTGCTCGACCAGATCACCGATCCGCACAATGTCGGCGCGATTCTGCGCTCGGCGGCGGCATTCGGCGTCAAGGCGATCGTCACCACCGGGCGGCACAGCCCGGAAGCGACCGGCGTGCTCGCCAAATCCGCGTCCGGCGCACTCGAGCTTGTGCCGATTGTCGAAGTCCCGAACCTGCATCGCGCCCTCGGCGAAATGAACGACGCGGGTTTCCTGACCGTCGGTCTCGACAGCGAAGGCCAGGGCGACCTCAGCGTCGTGCCGTTGCACGCCCCGCTGGCACTCGTGCTGGGCGCGGAGGGCAAGGGCCTGCGTCAGCTCACGCGCGAAACCTGCAGCGTCGTCGCGCGCATGGACATGCCCGGAGCAATCAAGAGCCTCAACGTATCGAACGCCGCCGCGCTCGCGCTG
>JAGVII010000658.1 GCA_020056155.1 Afipia sp. | reverse complement strand
GAGGAAAGGGACAGGATTCGAACCTTCGACACGGTTTCCCGTGTGCCGCGTTAGCGGTGCCTTAAGCCACTCAGCCACCTTTCCAAGACTTCAAAACTTCAAAGACTTCGAACTTGGAGGCCCAGCCTGGATTTGAACCAGGATATGAAGCGTTTGCTGCGCTCCCGCGTAGACTTTCCGCCACCGGGCCATGGATAAAACGTGCATCAACGACCGCCTGTGCGCAATCGAAGATCGAGTCGTTGGTTAATGCGCGCGCCTGTAAAAACAGGCTTATTCGCCCGCAAGCCGCAGCACGGGGCGCTTCGCCGTCTCGACCTCGCGCAGCCGCTGTTCCTCGCGGGCGATGTAATCGCGCGTGATCGGAACAACGCCCTGCCGCTTGCTGAGCTGGATCTGGAACACCATGACGTTCTGCTTGCGAAACGACATCTCGGACGATGCAAGATAGAATTCCCACATCCGCACAAAGCGTTCGTCGTACAGCTTCGCAGCTTCCTCGCGGCGGGCGAGGAAGCGTTCGCGCCAGGCCTTCAGCGTTTCGGCGTAGTGCAGCCGCAGCACTTCAATGTCGTCGACCAGAAGTCCGGTTCGCTCGATTGCAGGCAGCACTTCCGACAGCGCCGGAATGTAGCCGCCGGGGAAGATGTATTTTGCGATCCACGGATTGGTAATGCCGGGGCCTTCCGCGCGCCCGATCGAATGCAGCACCATCACGCCGTCGTCCGCGAGAAGTTCCGCGCAGCGCCTGAAGTAGGTGTCGTAGTAATCGACGCCGACATGCTCGAACATGCCGACCGAGACGATGCGGTCGAACGGACCCGGCGTCTCGCGATAGTCCTGCAACCGGAATTGGGCGCGATCGCTCAGGTTCAGTTCACCGGCGCGCGCATTGGATACGCCGAGCTGTTCCTCGGACAGGGTAACGCCGGTAACGCTCGCCCCGGTCATTCCCGCGAGGTAAAGGCCGAGGCCGCCCCAGCCGGACCCGATATCGAGCACGCGGTGCTCCGGCTTGACCATCAGCTTGGCAGCGATATGCCGCTTCTTGGCAAGTTGCGCGTCGTCGAGCGTCGACTCCGGCGTCTCGAAGTAGGCGCAACTGTACTGCATGTCGGCATCGAGGAAGAGGCGATACAGCCGGCCATCCAGATCGTAATGGCTGGCGACGTTGCGCCTCGAACGGGCCGGGGGGTTGAACTGCTGCCAGTGCCGGATCAGGTAGCGAAGCCACCACCGGACCTTGGACCAGCGCGGCACCAGGTCCGGTTGACCGAGCACGACTTCCAGCAAGTCGGCGATTGAGCCTTTCTCAACAACGAAGTCGCCGTCGGTGTAGATTTCGCCGAGCGCAAGTTCCGGGTCGAGCAACAGATGCCGCTCTGCCTCAGGTGTGAGAAATCTGACCGAGACGGGCTGGCCTGTTCCGTCGCCGCAGCTAAAGGTGGCGCCACTTGATGTCGTGAACGTCACCGAGCCCCGGCGGATGAACTGGCTCAGGAAAAACCGCAGCAGGCGATCCATCGAACGCATGTCCAACGATCCAAATATGGTCTCACATGAAGATAAATGTTGGTAGTTTTTGTTCCGGTTTCAATCGTATTTTGACGTAGGCCGGCGTCCTGGAAGGCTGGTCTGCGTTTTTGTCCGATGAGTCGAGGGAGGCATGCCGAAGGGCGGGTTTTCCACGGCCTCTAACCGGCTCACGCAGTTGCGAAATCTGGGTGCTTCCATTCGCGGCATAATCCGCTAAAGGTGACCGCGAGGCTGAGGGCAGGGCTGGGACCGCCATCTGACCTTGGCTGGCTTAGATCTGGAGACCTTGGATGTTGAGCCGAGCGCTCATTTTGGCGGCGGTGGCGCTCGCGTTGGGCTGTTTCGGGGCGGACCCGGCGGACGCGCAGAATCTCGAAGCCGGCAAGCCTCCCTCCCAGATTTTCTCCAGCACGTGCGCGCTCTGCCACAAGAGCTCGCGCGGATTGCTGAAAAGCGTCTCGCCCGGATCGCTTCCGGGCTTCCTGCGCCAGCACTACACCACCAGTTCAGACATGGCCGGGGCGATGAGCGCCTATGTCCTCTCCAATGGTGCCGCCAATGCCGCACCGGGTGGCAATCTGACCAGACAGGGCCAGGAGGCGAAAGGCGGCCGGCCGGCTCAGGAACCAGGTCCTGAGCATGCAGCCAAGGGCCGCAAACCACCGGCACGCGAGGCAACAGGACCGGATGCGGACGGATTGCAGACCGGTGCGCCAGACTCTCAAACGATGACGGCCCGCCAGAAGGCTGCGGCCGAGCGAAGGGCAGCGCGGCAGGCGGCGCGAGAGGCTGCCAGGGCCGCGAAAGATCCGGCACCGCCGAAGATCGAAGACCGGCACGTGCCGCCGAAGGACGAGCCCGCCGCGGACACCGCCAAACAGGACGCGGGCAAGACCGACGTTGCCAAGGACTCCGACAAGAGCGAGTCAGCCAAGAGCGACTCAGCCAAGAGCGATTCAGCCAAGGTGGAGGGTACGCGACCGGACCCTGTGCCTGCCGTGACGCCTGCGCCGAAGGAAGACGCGAAACCGGCCGAAGTAGCCGCCGCGCCCCCGAAGGAAGATGTCCCGTCGGGACCTTTGACCATCGAGATCGGCCCTGCGCCGCCTCCGCCAGCACCGGTGGCCCCGGTTGGACCGCCTCCGGTTCCCGCCGGCGATCCTGAGCCGCCGATCTCCCGCTAAATCCCCTGTGAGATTTGCACTGCGGATTCTGCCGCACGATGATCGCCATCTTGACTAGAGTATTACTCTAGAGTGATACTCTAACATTGAGGACGATGGTGATGGCCGGTGCGCGCGACGATCTGCTGACTGCGGCTTTGACGGTGTTCGATCAGGACGGCTTCGAGGGTGCGACGGTCGCCGCGATCCGCGAGCGGGCCGGCGCGTCCAACGGCAGCTTCTTCCACTTCTTTAATTCAAAGCGCGAACTGGCCGGCACGCTGTTTCTCGAACTGCTGCGACGCTACCACATCGCCATGCTCGACGTGATCGATCCGCCGCCCGGTGCGGAGGTGGGAATCGCGCGTCTGATCCGGACGCACCTCGCATGGGTGGTCGATAACCGCCGCGAAGCCAATTTCCTGTTCGAGATATCGCGCAGCGAGTGGGCGCAGGATGTGCGAGACGCACGCATGGCGCGGAACGCAACAGTCGCCGAAGGCGTCGAGGTGTGGCGCGCGCCGCTGGTGGCGAGCGGCGAACTGCGACCGATGCAGGCCTCGCTCTTCTTCAGCCAGATCATCGGCCCCGCGCAGTTCGTCTGCCGCGCGTGGCTGTCGGGCCGCGATCCGTCCGATCCGCGCGGCCATGCCGATGAGCTGATTGCGTGCGCTGTCCGCGCATTGACGGCAACGGGAGAGCGATAATGCTTCAGACAGATACAGAGTTCACACCGATTGCGGCGCACATCCGCAACAACGTCATGCGTCAGGGATTCATGACTCATGTCGGCGCGGAGGTGACCGATCTCACGCGCGGCTGCTGCGTGCTGTCGGTGGACCGGCGGCCGGAACTATTGCAGCAGAACGGGTTCTTTCACGGAGGCGTCACCGCATTCCTGATCGACAACGCGACCACGATCGCAGCCGCGACCGTGAAGGGGCAGGCGGCGCTGACCGCCGAGTACAAGCTGAACCTGCTTGCGCCTGCGTCGGGCGAACGGCTGATCTGCCGCGCGCGCGTCGTGAAGCCGGGACGGCAG
>JAGVII010000768.1 GCA_020056155.1 Afipia sp. | reverse complement strand
TGCGCGGGATCATGGTGTTGTAGACTTTGTTGCCCATGAACTGGCGCACGTCGGCGACGACCTGGTTCGATAGGTTGTTGCGCGAGTCGAACATCGTCAGAACGATGCCGTGAATCGACAGCGTCGGATTCAGCGTCGAGCGCACCTGCTCCACGGTCTGCAGCAACTGTGACAGACCTTCGAGCGCGAAGAATTCACACTGCAGCGGCACGAGAATCGCGTGCGACGCCGCCATGGCGTTCACGGTGATGAGATTGAGCGACGGCGGACAGTCGACCAGCACATAGGTGTAGTCGGTGTCGGGCGCGACGTTGACGTTGAGTTCGGCAATCGCGTCGCGCAGACGAAACGCGCGGTCGCGCGTGGTGCCGAGTTCGAGTTCGAGACCCGACAGATCCATGGTCGATGCCGCGATATGCAGGCGAGGGACCGCGGTCGGGATAATGGCCTCGCGCAGCTTGGCCTCGCCGATCAGCACGTCGTAGGTCGAGCAGTTGCGATTGCGCCGGTCGATGCCGAGGCCGGTCGAGGCGTTGCCCTGCGGATCGAGATCGACGATCAGCACCCGCTCGCCGATGGCGGCAAGCGCAGTTCCGAGATTAATGGCAGTCGTGGTCTTGCCGACGCCGCCCTTCTGATTGGCGAGCGCCAGAATCCGGGGATGGCCCCGTTGGGCCGTCGTGCTGGTCTCGTCTTGAAAAATTCCGTCGATGCCAACCATGTGCCTGGCCATGCCTTGTTGTTGCTGGACGCCTTATCGCCGCTCAATCATGTTGATCTCGACGATCCAGCCGTGTCCGCCGGTGCGACTGGGATGAAGAAGAGGCTCTATATTCCAGTATTTAGTAGCTTCCGTCAATTCGGCCTCTACATCTTGTCCCTTTAGGAACAAGGCTTTGGTGCCTTGCTGCACCAGAGGCGCGGCGAAGCCCAGCAACATATGTAGTGGAGCAACTGCGCGGGCAGTGATGCAATCGACCGGCGTCCGCAAACTATCCACATAATCCCCGATGTCAGCGAGGACAACCGAACCGGAAGCCCTGGTCACGCGCAGCGCCTCACGAAGAAACGCGGCCTTCTTGGCGTTGCGCTCCACAAGCTGGACGTCACCGCCGTGCTCGGCCATCGCACAGGCCAGCACCACGCCAGGAAAGCCGCCACCGCTGCCGAAGTCGAGCCAGTGCCGGGCATTCGGAGCCAGATTCAGAAGCTGAAGCGAATCGGCGATGTGCCGGGTCCAGAGTTGCGGAAGCGTGGAGGGCGCGATCAGATTGGTCTTGGCCTGCCATTCGACCAGCAGACTGACATAGCGATCCAGCCGCGCCTCTGTTTCACGTGAAACAGGAGTCAGCGCCAAGGCTGCCGCCTTGTCCGAAGCCGGGATGGAATCGAGGGCCGGTTTGGCCATGAGATGCGCCTATGCCGAAACTGCGGAGGATCGGCGCGCTTCGCGGCGCAAGTAGGCCGCCAGGATCGCCAGCGCCGCCGGGGTCATGGCTTCGATCCGGCCAGCCTGCCCGATGGTCCGGGGGCGAACTGTCTCGAGCTTTTGACGCGCTTCGTTGGAGAGGCCGGGAACGGCTTTATAGTCCACATCGGTCAGCATTAGCCCCTCGTCGCGGCGGAAGGCCTGCACATCGGCGGCCTGGCGCGCGAGATAGACGTCATACTTGGCATCGATTTCCAGATGGACCGCGATCCTGGGGTCGATTGCGTTAAGCTGGGGCCAGATCGATGTGACGTTGGCCCATTCGACTTCCGGGTAGGCCAGCATTTCAAAGGCTGTGCGGCGCTGGCCATCGTGATTGAGCATCAGACCGTGTTTTGCCGCCTCATTGGGCGTCACAGAGAGCGATTTTGCCAGTGATTTCGCGGAGTTAAGCGCTTCCATCTTGGCGGCATGCCGCCCTGCCCGCTCCGCGCCGACACAGCCGAGCGCAATCCCCCGGCCGGTCAGGCGCTGATCGGCGTTGTCTGCGCGAAGAGTCAGACGATACTCGGCGCGCGAGGTGAACATGCGGTACGGCTCGGTGATGCCGCGCGACGTCAGATCGTCGATCATCACCCCGAGATAGCCATCCGCACGGTCGAACACGGCCGGCTCACCGCCCCCGGCCAGAATCGCCGCGTTCAACCCGGCCACCAGCCCTTGCGCTCCGGCCTCTTCATAGCCGGTGGTGCCGTTGATCTGGCCGGCGAGGAAAAGACCCGGCACGCGCTTGGTCTGGAGGGTCGGATCGAGTTCGCGCGGGTCGACATGGTCGTATTCGATGGCGTAGCCCGGACGGACCATTTTCACGCGTTCGAGGCCCGGAATACTGGCCAGAATGGCCTGCTGGACCTCTTCCGGCAGCGATGTGGAGATGCCGTTGGGGTAAACCGTGGTGTCGTCGAGCCCTTCCGGCTCCAGAAAGATCTGGTGGCCATCGCGATCGCCGAACCGGACGATCTTATCCTCGATGGAGGGGCAATAGCGGGGACCGGTGCTTTTGATCTGGCCGGAATACATCGGCGAGCGATGGACATTGGCCCGGATGATCTCGTGGGTGGCGTTGGTGGTTCGGGTGATGCCGCATTCGATCTGCGGTGTCGCAATCCGGTCCGTCAGCACCGAAAATGGCTCGATCGGGTCGTCACCCGGCTGCATTTCGACGGCAGACCAGTCGATGGTCAACCCATCGAGCCGT
>JAGVII010000079.1 GCA_020056155.1 Afipia sp. | reverse complement strand
CGCTCGGCGCAGCGCCGCTCGAAGGATGTGAAGAGATGCGGAAAGGTAGTCGCGACGATCGCCCATGCGGCGTCCTCTTCGTACCAACCGCCCGTCGCGCGCAGCATGGGGTGGACCTTGCGGTTCCGCTCGGTCGAGAGCTTGAAACCGCCATGCCCGGCAGTGGAGTGCGCGGTGACGCCTTCAGCGTAGACCGTCGCACCCTGCGAGGTACCCCAAGGCGTGTGCGCGCGCGAGTGTTGCTCGACGCGGCCCAGCATCTTGCGCTCACGTTGGTGCTCGGCATTTTCAAGGACGCGAGTACGGAATGCCGCCTCGTCGGCGAGTTCACCGGAATGACAGTAGAAATCCGAGCGCCGCCATTCCGTCAACGGCCGGCTGATGCGCCAGGCAGTCGCGAGATAATGCCGGCCGTCACGCGCCGGCATCATGGCGAAGGCGGTATCGGCGACACACGCGACGACAAGACCGTCGCCGCTGCGGCCGTATTCAGTTCTCGGGAACGGGTCAGCCCGCGCGGCCGAACTTTCAGCGGGGAAGGGGGCGGTCATGCTGCCCTCCCTTCGACGGCATCCGCGCCGACCTCGTCGGCCGTCACTTCATCCAGCACCGCGTGCGGATAACCGTGGCGGGACAGCCACTCTTTTGCGTCGGGTTCGTTTGCCGCGAGATAAACGAGCTCGGCGTCGTCGCCGGCGCGGTCGAACACGCGGACCCAACCGATGGCCGGACGTTCGGCGATCGTGAAATGAAGCTTCGAGTCCAACGAGAAGGTCCGGTGGACGCGAATGGCGATGACGCCGCCGGCGCCGTAGTCGGCCTCGTGCAGGGTGAAACAGGCCGACAGGGGGACACAGCCGGCGCTGCGACCACCCTGCTTGCGAATGAGGCGCCCTCGGCTGTTGTTGGTCTGCCACGAGGCGAGCTTTTTTCTGAAGCGCGTCGGTGGCTGCGGCGTTCCGTCGGACCAGGTGACGATCGAGCCGATGGGTGCGTTGTCGATGATGGTGTGCGCGGACATCGAGTCCTCCTTGTGTGCGCGTGCATGGAAACGAAACCGCCGCCGGGACGACCGGCGGCGGCGAACGGTTCGGAAGGAACGGTGCGTGTCGTTACTCGGCTGCCTCCCTGAACGCCTCGGCTTCTTCATCGGAGAGGTCATCACCGTTGGCCGCGATGTCCTCTTCAGCCTCGTCGTCTGCCGACGTCGCGCCCGACGACAACCATTCGGAAAGCTTTGAAGCATCAGGCGCGAAGAGCGCGGAAGGATGAACGAAGTGTCCCTCCTTGAAGTGCTCTACGAGCGCGGCACGCGTGTCCTTCACCCGCTGGCGCGGCAGCACTGGCGTGTCCTTGCAGGATGTTTCGAGGGCAGGACGCGACAGGCAGAACAGGAAGTCTTCAGAGCCCATGTTCGGCAGGAAGGTATCCGCGCCGATCGTCTCGCCGGCGACACGCGCGACGATGCCGCTGTTGGTGGCGTTTTCCCGGCACGAGAAGACGTCCACCAGCATCGTGCGCGCCGCGACACGCAGCGTGTCCATGTCGAAGGCGAGCTTACCGTCGACGTCGAACAGCACCACCGCGTTCTTCGCCAGTCGGCTATGGCCGTAGTAGACACCCCCGCCGCCCGTCGTCACCGAGACGTTCTGACCGGCGAAGGCCAGGATCAAGAGCGCCATCAGCATGTCGTCCTCGATCGGTGCGCGGCCGAGCGCTTCGCGCAGCGCATCGGTGCGGTAATCGCCGATCATCTCGACGCCCTTGCGCGTGACGTCGGGACGCGTCTTCGAAACGACACCGATGTCGTCAGCGCCGGTATCCGAAGCCGTCGCGCCTTTTCCCTTCGGCTTCTTCGCCACGGGCATGCGGTAGTGAACGGTCTGTACGCGGCCGTCACGATCGAGATACATCGCCGTACAGTCGGACTTCGCCGGTTTGCCGTAGACGCGCTCCGCCTTTGGCGGCAGCTTCACCTCCCCATAGTTGGTCACCTCGGCGATGAGGCCCTTTTTCGGCAGATTTGCCGTCATCCACTCCTGCTGCGCGCCGAGGAAGGCCTCGGCATCGTTGGTGTAGCGACTGTCCTCGTCGGCAGGAGCGAACAGGTCTTCGACCCATTGGATGCCATAAGCCTCAGCGAGATCGTCGCCGAAACTGGCGTGGCGCGCGTACATCCGCGTCTTCTGCAATCCCTGCGCCACGCTCCACCATGAAACCTGCGGATCACCTTTCGACGGCTTGTGCTTCTTCCAGACCTCCTTTTGCTCGTCGGGCGAAGCCGCCGCGATCGTGCGCAGCTGGCGCTCGTCGGGCATGTCGCCCTTCGCCATATGGTCGAGCATCGCCGGCAGGACGTTCGCGAGAAGACGGAGCTTCTTGATCTGGCGCACCGGAAGCGCGAGCGCGACGCCGATCGCTTCTTCGGTCCAGCCGAGTGCGACGAGACGCTCGATCGCACGCCATTGGTCGACCGGATTCAGCGCCTCGCGGGCGATGTTCTCGATCATCGAGCGCATGGCGCCATTATCGTTCGCCGCCTCGTCGACGAGCACGTCGATCTCCTCCAGACCGGCGGCGATGGCCTGCTTCACCCGGCGATGGCCTGCATTGATGACGTAGCCGTTGCCGCCACCGGATTCCGCCGTAATCACGGGCGGCTGTACGATACCGACGGCCTTGATCGTGGCGAGCAGCAGCGCATCGGCCTGCGGCGTGGATTTCGTCTGGCGCGTGCGGTCGGGATTTTCCTTCAGCGCCCGCGGATCGACCTTGAGAAGTTGCATGGGATTGCTCCTGCTGGGGGTTGTGGACCGGCACTACCGGCCTTTTCTCGTCTTCTTCCCGAAGACATCCCCCAGCCCGCGGAGCGGACGGGCCGGTGCAACTGCGGCCGAGCATCCCCGCCCGGCAGGACCAGCAGGGCCTAAGCCCTGCGCAGGACGACGGGCCGGGATCGCGCAGGCGGCGGTTGAGCCCTCGCGTCGGCGGTCCGCCCGCTCTGCGAGCGGACCTTTTCATTTCTCGTTCCTCCCTCTTTGGTTCAGGCAGCCACAGCCATCTCGCCCGCGCCTTCGCTCTCCTCCGACAAGGCCTTCTCCACCCCGGCGAGTTGGCGGCGCTTTTCGGCAAGCTCCCCGGCAAAGGCGAATTCACCGCCGTCGCGCGACTCGTAGGACGCAAGCCGTCGGCGAGCGTCGGCCAGACGCTGGCGGTAGCGTTCGCGCTCGCCCTCGAAATCGTCCACCGCGTGTTCAAGACGGGCGACCGCTCCGAGCGGAGTCACCGTCACGGGCAACTCAATCTCGTATTCGGCGCCGGTTCGCAGGAGCATCGTGGTGTAGCGATAGCCGTCGCGGCCGATCCGCTCGCCGCTATACTCGATGTCGAAGCCACCGATTGAGGCGATGACGGTCTCGCCTTCCTGCTGAAGCTGAACCATCGTCAGGATCTCCTTCAGCAACGCACGGCCAGCGAGTTTGCGCTCGGCGTACAATTCGCCCGCGACTGCCATGGAGAAGGCATCGCCCCCCGTCGGTGTGCGCCGCTCGATATCCTGTCCGATCTCGCCGATGCGCCGGATCGAGAGCTCAACGTCGCGCTCGGCGTCGCGCATCTGACGCCGCACGGCGTGCTGATCGTCGATATGGGCGGCCCGCAAGCGTTCCAGCCGCGCGATGTCGGCCTCCAAGCCCGCTTTCTGCATCAAACGCGGGTCGCCTGACGCGATCGCCTTGGCCATGGCGAACTGGTTGGCCTGACTCTCACCCATATCCTCGAGCCGCCGGATCGATGTGTCGCCCGAGAGCGCGGCGGCGATGAAGCGAGCCTTGCGCTCGTTGTTCTGCCACATCTGCGCATCGAGACTGCCTTCGGTCGCGTAGGCGAAGATATCGACCTCGTCATGCTGATTCCCCTGGCGCACGATGCGGCCTTCGCGCTGTTCGATCTGCGACGGCAGCCACGGAACGTCGAGATGGTGCAGGGCCTTGAGGCGCAACTGCGCGTTCACACCGGTGCCCATCGTCTCGGACGAGCCGATCAGGAAACGCACTTTGCCAGCACGCACGTCGCCGAACAGGCGCTGCTTGGCCTCGGACTTCTTGAATTCCTGCATGAAGGCGATTTCGGACGCAGGCACTCCCATACGAATGAGCTCATCACGAACCCAGCGATAGGCGGAGAAGCCGCGGCTCTTTTCGACACTAATCGTGCCGAGATCGGAGAAGATCATTTGCGCGGCGCCGGGCAAGTCGAATGGCTTGCCGTCCGTACGCGTGTATCCGTTCTCGGCTGTCTCCTTCCAGATACGGAAAGCGTTGCTGACAAGCATGTTCAGCTTATTGGCGGCCTCGTTGTCGTTATCTGGATCGACCAGACGTAGATCGATCGCGGCGTGCCTGCCATCGGTGATGACGGAGAGCAGAATGTCGTCGCCGGGCTCCGGCGCGCGGTCGCGCTCCTCGATCGCCTTGATGCGCTCGCCGAGCAGGGTCTGATAGCGCCTGAAGGCATCCGACGGCTTCGCGGTGAGGATCTGGCGCTTGCCGGTCGAGATCGCGGGCACCTTGACGTATCGGCGCAAATCTTCCGGCATCACCACGTCGGCGAAGGACCGGAACACGGCGATCAGCTCCGGCACGTTGACGAAGGTGGCGAAGCGCGTCACCGGCTTGTATTTGCCAGACGGCTGAAGCTCGAGCTCGGTCGTGACGTCGCCGAAGGTCGAGGCCCATGCGTCGAACTCGTGCAGACCACGTTCGAACAACGCGGCGTAACCGAGATAGCGCTGCACGGAGAACATTTCGCCTAGCGTGTTGGTGATCGGCGTGCCGGAGGCGAGGACGAGCGCGCGGTCGGGATTCTTCGTCTCGACGAAGCGCGACTTGACGAACAAATCCCAGGCACGCTGCGACCCGTTCGGATCGACGCCCTTCAAGGTCGACATGTTGGTCGCGAAGGAGAGCTTCCTAAATTCCTGTGCCTCGTCGACGATGATCTGATCGATCCCGATCTCTGAGATGGTGAGGAGATCGTCCTTGCGGGTCGCCAGCGATTCCAGCCGCTCCTTCAAACCCTCCTTCAGCCGTTCGAGCCGCTTACGCGACACGCGATCATCGCTCTCGACCTTGGTCAAAAGCGTCTCATAAAGCTCCAGCTCGTCCTGGATCATCTGCTGCTCGAAGGCCGAGGGCACCGCGATGAAGCGGAAGGCGGAATGCGTGATGATGATCGCGTCCCATGTCGCCGTCGCCGCGCGCGACAAGAAGCGATGCCGCTTGTCCTTCGAAAAGTTGGTCTCGTCGGCGACAAGGATGCGCGCGTTCGGATAGAGAGCGAGGAACTCTCGGGCGGCCTGCGCCAGGCAATGCCCCGGGACGACAAGCATCGCCTTGGCGATCAGGCCAAGCCGTCGTTGCTCCATGACGGCGGCCGCCATCGTCATGGTCTTGCCGGCGCCGACAGCGTGGGCGAGATAGGTCGACCCGGCCGAGACGATGCGCCAGATGCCGCGCTTCTGGTGCCCGTAAAGAACAAAGGCGCCAGAGGCGCCCGGAAGCTTCAGATGGGAGCCGTCGAACGCTCGTGGCGCGATATTGTTGAAGCGGTCATTATAAACACTGGCCAGTCGATCCGTGCGGTCGGGATCGGACCAGATCCAGTGCTGGAAGGCATCCTTGATCTTCTGGAGCTTTGTCTTCGCGGCCTCGGTGTCGACGACGTTGAGCACGCGCCGCTCGCTATCGCCGTCCTTGACAGTATCGAAGATCTGCGGGACGCGACTGTTCAGCGCGTCGGCGAGGAGCTCACCCGCATGCCGGCGGTCTGTGCCCCACTCCGACGTGCCCGCAGCGGTCCACCCGAGCTGCCGCGCCTCGACGGTCCATGACGCCAATTCCGGCATGTGGTGGATCCTGATCTCGGCATCCATCGTCTGCTTGACGAAGGCGACAACGTCGCAGGCCGGTATCCATGGCGCACCTAGACGCGCGGTGATATCCGACGGCTTGAGGTCGGCGGGCTGCACGGCGGCGAGCGCGTTGACATTGCGTTCGTACTCCGGCTCAAGCGCCGCGGCGGCCTCAGCCGTCTTCAGCTTTTCGCGCACACGACCGGACAAATAGGAGTCGGCCATCTGCCACGATCCATCCGCCGGGTCGCGGTAGATACCGCTGCCAAGTTCGGCGATCACGACCTCAGGGTCTCGATGCAAAAGTTCGGCGATGTGATCGATGTCGACGTAACCGCGCTCGTTGAGCACGACGGCGAGCGCATCGGCCGCGCTGTTGATCACAGGCGCCGCCGGCGGCGCGATCACCCGCTCGGTGAAAAGCGGTCCGGGCTTCCCGGTGTTCGTCTCCAGGTCGTAGTCCTCGATCGAGGCGACGAGCCAGCAGTCGGGGTCGTCAAGGAAAGGTTGGATGTTCGGCCGGCGGTGCGTCTCGCGCACTTCGCCCGTCTCTTCCTCCTCGGTCATGGAGACGGTCGTGAAGTTGATCGGGCCGAAGTCTCGGACGAAGTTCGACCATGCGATGCGCAGTCGGACTTGCGCGTCCTTCCACTGCCGGTCGAGCTCCTGGCATTTGAGCACCTCGCGGACGGCGTCGCGTATCGGGATCAGCTTGCGGATAATCCGGACGTGTTTCTCCGGGATGCCGTCGGCGCTGCGCCCCTTTCGCGCCGTCACCGGAACGGGTTCGCCGTCGAGGACTTGCATCAAGCCGTGCGCCTTGTCGAAGAAGTAGCTGCCCTCGCGCACATGCCCATCTTGAGGCAGGTCGAGGTCGGCCACGTCGCCGTCATCATCTGGATTGATGTCGATCACCTCAGGCTCGCCGTCGTAGATCGCTTCCGGAAGGAGGCCAATCCTGGCGGCGAGCGTCGTTTCGAGCTCCTCGCCCTCACGCGGAGTGCATGTGTAGGTCTCGCCGAACGGTCCCGATGCGAGCGCGTGCGTTCCGAGCACGAAGTCAGGGTGGCGCACGAACCATCGGTTGACGCGTATCGCGCTCTCGTCCGCCGTCGCCGGCCGCACCTCATCGAGGTCGAGCCAAGACAGATCGTCCTCCGGATCGCCGATCTTCCGCTTGCGGAAGAACAGGAGGTCAACGACGACATCGGTACCGGCGCTGGCGCGGAAACTGCCCTCGGGCAGGCGAATCGCGGCGATAAGGTCGGCCGTCTTCGCGATGTGCTCGCGCGCCGATGTGTCTGCCTTATCCATCGTGCCCGAGCTCGTCACGAAGACGGCGAACGCGCCTGGCTTCAAAAGGTCGATCGCCCGGGCAATGAAATAATCATGCAGGCGCAGGCCCATCGACCGATAGGCGCGATCCGACCGCACGGTTCGATCGGAGAAAGGCGGATTGCCGATCGCGAGATCGAAACTCCTCGGCAACTCCGCGCGCGCAAAATCCCCGGTGATGATCCGTGCACGCGGCTGCAAGAGGCGTGCGATGCGCGCCGTCGCTGGATCGAGCTCGACGCCGGTGACGTACGAGGCCTCGCGAAACTCCTCGGGCATCAGCGCCGGAAACAGCCCGGTGCCGATACCAGGCTCGAGAACGCGGCCACCGCGCCAGCCGAGGCGCCGGAGCGCCGCCCAGATCGACCGCACGATAAACTCCGGCGTGAAGTGCGCATATTGGGTGCAGCGCACCAGCGAAGCGTGGTCAAGGTCGTCGACCGCATCCTGCAGGTCCTCGCCGATCGCTTCCCAGCCTTGGCGGAATTCTGCCTCGCCGGGGCGGCGGAAGACGAAGTTGGCGAGTTCGGAAGCGCCGAAACCAAGAAAGCGGATCAGCCGCTCCTGCTCCTCGACGGTGGCCGGCCGCTCCTCGGCTTGGATGGTTGCCGCGAGGCGGATCGCAGCGATGTTGTCGCGTGCACGCTCCTTCCAGCTCTTCGCCAGCACGCGATCGCCGACGAGGTGGAAGTTCGTTCCTCGCTCTCGGCGAGCAGTTGATCCGGACCGCGCCACCGCCGCGACCGAAGGCGCGGGGGAAGGTGACGACGGATCGGGATTATCGTCATCGTCTTGCTCGGCGATGATACCGCCGGCGAACGCGGTGACGCCGAACCCGAGGCCGGATGAGAGCGCCGTGTTGCCGAAAAGGTCGAGGGTGAAGGGATCGTCTTGCGCCATGGAAGTTCTCCTTGTGGTGAGGGCGCGCGTCATCCTTCCGCCGATTGGGGCGGCGGCGTTGATGATCACGGTGATGCGGTTTGAAGGGGCGCTAGCGCGCGATGAGCGAAAGCGAGACTTCGGCTTCGCTCAGCTGCACGCGCAGATGGGTGAACCGGAAGTCACGATTGATGAGAGGGAGGATCTGCTCGGCATCAAGGAATTCGATGCCGTCATCACCGCCGAAATGGCGGCGCTTGTAGTCAAACCAGTCCGGGTTGCCGACTGGATGGCATTCCTCGGAATAGACGACAAGCGGGCGATTGCCTTTAGCGAGCTTACCGTTCGCCATGATGTAGACACCGCTGTCGCCGACCAGCCAGAGGCCTGGTTTCTCACCTTCGCCGGGCTTGAGGCCGTAATAGGGATTGCGGAAGCCGCCATTGGCGGCGGCATCGGATTGACCGCGCTCGATCACCGTGCGGACGGCCGGGATGGGGAACGTGAACATCGTCACCTCCCTTACGCAGCGATCGCATCGGGCAGATAGCGCAGATGCACGGGCAGCTTCGCCAAGATCTCCGTATCGGTGAGCTGGTCGAGCAGCTTCAGCACGGTTCCCCTTTGGCCGCCGTAGAACAGCACCGTGCGCTTGCCCCACAGATGCTTGGAGAAACGCTCGCCGGCGTAACCGCGATAGTCGTCGTGCGTGCTCGACCAGATGTGCTCGAGCCGCTCTTCACGCGTCATCGCTTTCACGGGCCGTGATTCCCGTTCGATGATCGCGGCGCGCGCACGCTCGGGTGAGACTTTGTCGGAGAGATCGCAATAGCTGTGAAAATAGCGCGGCTGGCCGTCGATCGTGAGCGAGAGGAAGACGCTGCTGATCGAGCCGGTCAGAAACTCCCTCAGGGCGAACATGTCGCCGCGCATCCAAAGCGGCGGAAGTATCTCGAACATGTCATCATGCTCGCTCCGGCCGATCTCGAACCATTCGCCACGATAGAGAGCGCTGCCGTCGTTCTTCCAGCGGTCGGGACGCTGCGCGTGACGGTCGAACATGCGAAACATCTGCCGCCGGTCGGCAACTCCTTGGTAGATTTTGCGGATCGAAGAGAGGGTCATGGGTGGGCTCCTTTCAGCCTCGTCGGGCTGGAGCGCGGCTCATCCTCTCGATGTCGCCATCCTCTTCAGCCCTTCCTGACCCCTCCTTCGCGGCCGCCTCTCCGTCCGGCCGGGTCAAGGGCCGGCGCAGCCGGGCAAAGCTTCACCCTTGACGCGGCCGGCGGGCATGCGGCACGTCATTCCCTCTTTCCTCGTCCTTCTTTCTTCTTCACCTCTGCACGACGCTGCGCGGCGCTCTAGACGCGGCGAGGGCAGCCGTGAACGCCGCCGAGCCCCCAGCCCTCTGAGAGGTAGGTCGTAGCCGCAAGCGCGATGCACGCAGCGTGGATATATCGTCAGTGACGGCATCCAACGACGGCGGCGCACGGTCGTCTGCGGATCGGCGGCTTTCGCGTCGTCCAAAATTGGACGCGACGGTACAAACTGCTCGGACGTCGCCGCCGGCGACGAGCTCGCCGAGGAGGGTCCGCGTCACCCGGCTGCGGCAAGCGCCTCGTAGGCGAGCCGCGCGGTGAGAATCTTCAAATCCTCATTCCAGTCGCCGGTGCGCGGCCTCGAGCGTGCATAGGCGGCGCCTGTCTCGGCTGCGATCGCACGAACGCGGTCCGCGTAGAGGTCGCCCTGTCGGTTATTGTCGGTCGCCGCGACCAGCCGGCTATTCGGGCGTTCTGCCAGTCCCCTGATCGCTTGCTCGGTCGCTGGCGACCAGCCGCCACCGGTGCTGACATAGAGCGTGTCCGGACGCAGCGCCTGGATCGCTGCGAGGCTCATGGCGTCTATCGCGGCTTCGGTGACGCAGATCCGCGGCGCCGCTGACGGACCGAGCCGAAACAGCTCCTTGGACCCGCCGGTGGCGAAGCCGCGCCACTGCGGGCCACGCTCCTCCCATCCGAGAAGCGCGCCTTCGCGATCGCAGTGCGCCGCCCACATGCTGGCGTGCGGGCCCTCGCGCAGCAGATCCTGCTGGACCGCCGTCGCGACGATCGTCTCGGGGATCTTGCGCTCTCCGGTCAGGTAGCGCCACGCTGCCGAGCCAAAACGAGGGCGGGCGCGGCCAGCCCATCGGTCGGAGACAGGGGAGATCGGCGTCGGCCGGCTGCGCCGCTCCCAGGCGGGTGTTGTCGGAACGAACCCGACGAGGGCGGCGACACGGGCACAGGCTTCGGGGAATCCCTTGGAGCCCAAGTGGCCGCCGAGGTCGAACACGTCACCTTTCGCGGTGGACAGCGGATCGAACCAGCCACGCCCTTCATGGATGACGATGACGATCTTCGCATCGCGACGATACTTTACGGCGCGACGCGTGCTTTCCTTCAGGTCGACTTTCCAGCCGTCGTCCTCGAGCAGCGCGGCGCAGCCGACCCTGCCTCTCAGCTCTTCGATTTCGCTTTTCTCCATAACCTTCACTAGCGGGTGTCCCGCCCCGTCCTTTCCTCGGTTGACGCCCGTCGCCACACGGCGACGGGACACCACCCGCAGGCCGCGAAGCCTGCCGGATGCAAGGGCGCGCTGGCAAGGCGTCCAAACAGTAGGACTCCGTCCGCGGCGAAGCCTCCCTTGCATCCGGCAAGGCGCCAGCGGCAGCCGGACGTCCGGCTCAATGAGCCGGGGACCAAGGGTCGTATTCGTGCACGATGGCATCCTGCTCGCCGTCGTACTCGCTGGAGAGCATGACGCCGAACTCGTCGTCAGCCTGGAAGAGGACGACCGGCACCATCAGTGTGCGGGCGAGGTCGAAGGCGTGGTCTTGGGCGAGGGCGAGGTTGTGCGACATCGTGTGGCTCCCGTCTTGCGGCGGGGACCATCCCCGCTCGACAGGCGCCGACGTGTTCAGGGGCGGCCGCGGTCACCTCGCAGGCGCAGCCGGAGAGGTCGCACGCTTGCGTAGCGAACCCCTCGCGGGTTGATCGTGGAAGGCCGCCTTGGAACCAAGTGAAGCCCATTCGAGAGCGGGGTGGCCCACCCCGGAAGAGCAGGCCGCGCGCGGCACACCTGCCCATGCCGTTCGCTCACCGACTGCCGCGGCATCGGGAGTCCGGCTCCTCACCGGGGTGCTGCCGTCACCGGCCGTCCGCGAGAATCGTGGCGCGCGCAAAACAGCGTCGCGTCGTGCTGCTCTCTTTCGCGTCAGGGATGGCAGCCCTCCAGGGGGAAGACCCGCCCGCGGGGCTTCAGCGCAGCCTCCAGCCCGGCCCCGCAGGGGCGACGCCCGGAAACACGCCTGCATCCGGCGATCGCTTGTCAACGACTGACGCCGCCACCCTGCAGGGCCCGCGAAAAGCATCTGGAACGACGGTCGTTCAGCGTCTATGAGTCGAATGGGGCGGTACGCGCCGCCCTGGGGCGTGGAAACCCCGCTAGCGGTTTGGTGCCGGCCGTTACGGCGCCGCACTCCTTGACCTTATGGTCGGGGAGCCTGTGGCGTATGCAACAGGTTCACCCGAACTAAAGGCCATAGGGCCGTCTAGCACGGTTTCCAACTCCCCGATCACCAAGAGTCAGCGAGGAATTGTTTGCGGGGGCGTACCGCAAGCCACTTCCAAGGGCGAGTTGGTTGTCAGAAGCCAGTGAGCGAAACGACACACTGCTAGCGCGTACGGTACAGGCGCACCGCGCATATGTCGCGGCGCTCTCCGCGTACGAGTCGTCCGTGCACCAGACGACCTGCCCGGCATGCCGGCCCGCCGACGCGACGGTTGAGGAATGCCTGCGCAAGTCCAGTGCCGCAGAGGCGGAGAAAGAGCGCAGGCGCGTTGTCTTCCGCGGTCTTTGCGATGAGCTCGGCTACGTGCCTGAAGGGCATGGCGTTGCAGTGGCCCCGCTCCGCTGTCCGCTTTGCGCCGACCCCGGCTAGCGCACGGGCGGGTTCAGTCCTGCGGATAGCGCTTCCGAGTGGAACGTCATCCCTCTGTCGAAGCGCGGCGGTACAAACGAGCCTCAAGAGGCCGCAGGCCCGTGTGTCACACGGCGAAATAGCGTGCCTCGGCATTCTTCGGCATGCGTGCGCGCAATGGTCTTTTCTGCCCATACCGCGCCGATGCCGTGCGTGGCCAACTCGGCTTGTCACAAAAGCCGAGGAGTTTTCGATGCTCATGGTCATCCCCGGCTCGGACACCGGCCGCCACGCGGCGCTGATGGACCGGGCCTTCCGCTTCCGCCACGCAGTATTCGTCGATGAGAAAGGCTGGGACGAGTTGCGCCAGTCGGACGGCCGCGAGCGCGACCGATTCGACGACGAGCACGCCGTGCACCACGTCTGCCTGCGCGGCGACGAGATCGTCGGGTACCAGCGCCTCCTGCCGACGACCCGGCCGCACCTGCTCAGTGACGTCCTGTCCGACCTGTGCCGGCGGAGGCCGCCGCGAGGGCCGCGGGTGTTCGAGTGGACGCGCTTCTGCGTCGCTCCCGGAAGCCGCGAGATGCGGCATCGCGGTGACTCCCCTTTCCTCGAGTTGGCGCAGGGCGTCGTCGAGTGGGGGATGGCGAACAGGGTCGATACCGTCACGGTCGCGATCGACTGGCGCCTGATGGTGATCGCGATGCAATTGCGCTTCTTCGTGCGCCCACTCGGCTTCCCGAAGCGCATCGGGCGCGACGAAGTCGTGGCGCTGCGCATGTCCTTCAACCGCGAGACGCTGGCGGCGATCCAGCAGGCGCGCGGCTGTGGTGAGCCGGTGTTGCCGGTCCCTGCGCTGCCGTCGGCTGCATGAGCGCAACTTCAGGCACAAGGAGCCGTCTATTGATACGGACTGCAGACACGAAGATCATCGCCGAAGCGCTCCACAGGTACGACCACATCCGCGCCGTGACGATAATAGGCCGCACACTGCAAAAGGCGCTGTTCGCGGGACGCTCCGATGAGGTCGTCTTCTGGGCACTCGTGCACGCGCACTATCGAGGCGGCGAGCTCTGCGCCGCGACCGAGGAGCAGTTGCACGCCTTCGCGGACTTCATCCTCCGAGATCCGTCGGAGGTGAACTGAGGGGTTGCATGCGTCCTAAACTTCGGTCGGCGCCACGATAATCGAAGCACTCCCGGCGGTCGGGGGGTTTGCAGCGATGCCGGTCGAGGTCGGAAAATCGCCTGGCCCTGACGGCCCGCACACGGCTTGGCCGTCCTTGCAGTTCGGGTCCGCGAGCGAGCGCGCATTGTTTGCCATCTTGCAGATGGTCGTCCTGTTGATGTCGGCGAACCCGGAGCATGTACCTGAGTTCAACATTTTCTGGCAGTTGCCGGTGCCGAGCTGGATGCAGGCCGCGATAAAGCTGGCATCGACCTTCTGGCCGTCGAAGGTCGACATCGAGGCCAGCTGTCTGACAGCGGGTGAATTGTAGCCGTCGTTCGTCAGCTTGGCCCAGGCGTCGACTTGGTCCTGCAGTGACATGCAGCCGTAGCCCGAGCGGTCGGTTCCTGCGTATTTCTGCACATTGGCATTGTTGAGCTGAAAGATGCCGGTGCAGCAGCTGCCATTGTAGTTGCCTTTGTTGCCGCCCGACTCGAAACGCCCCAGACCGCCAAGCGAGCAGGACGTTCCCTTGAGATCATCCCGCAACGGAGAGTTTCTCACAGCATCCGTGATATCCTGAGCGGAGTAATTGGTGCGCTCGCAATACTGCGCCGCCACCGCGTGCCCTGCGCCGAGCCAAAAAACGCTCACGCAAATTACAAGGCAGAACACTAGACCGCTAAGGCGCGTGCGCATGGTTTCCCTCCGCCGACAAGAGTTTCATTTAAGTGAATAGACGCGCGCACAGCTCTTCACGTCGCGGCCGCCGACCGTGGTGCGGAAGCTGATCGTGCCGGCGGCGGGGTCGTAGCGCGTGTAAGAACTATCGTTGCGGTTCTTCGCCGGCAGGTCGGGATCGGCGTGATCGGCGTAACAGCCCGTGTCAGACTTGATGGAAAGCACCTTGCCGTTCTCGATGGT
>JAGVII010000260.1 GCA_020056155.1 Afipia sp. | reverse complement strand
GCCAGCAGCTTGCGGCGGCCCAACCAATCAGACAGCGCGCCGGAGAAGATTTTGGTGATCATCGCCGTCGCTTCGGCAAGTCCCTCGATGAGCCCGACCGTAAGTGTCGAGGCTCCGAGGACGGTGACGAGATAGACGGGCAAAAGGGCGTGGATCATCTCGGATGAGAGGTCCATGAACATCGATACGAACCCGAGCGCCCAGATTCCGCGCGGCAGGTTTCGAAGCGCCATCGAGGTCGTCAGAACGTGGTCAGCCATGCCGGGGTCTCTCGCGCTTCTTGAGAGAAGAATTCGGAATGTCGGAATCCAGCGAACCAGTGCTGACCTCAGTCGCGTCTACAACGCCCTCTTGCGCATAGACCTCGTCGGCAAAGGTTCGCAAGGTGGCGCCACAGGTTTCTAGCGTTTCCTTCGCCGCCTGTATCCGAGCATTGGGAAAAAAGTCGCGCGCCTTGATCTTGGCGAGCCACGCAGAAAGCTTGTCGAGGTCGTCCTCGATCTCTTCAAGTTCTGCAAACGTGAATTTCCGACGACGCGTCTCCTTTTCGATCTCGGCAAAAAATTCGCCGGAGCGCTCGGAGAACTCGTCGTATTCGCGTGCTCGGTCCGCCTGAAACCGGGCAACGATGGCTTGCTCTTCTTCTTCGCTGGTTGCAGTGGTTGCAAAGACGGTGGCGCTGCCGCCCTGCGCGCGTACTATCTCGACGAGCTGGGCATAAAGCAGTTTGTGCTCGTCCGTAACAGGTAGGACCCACGCCCCATTCAGCACGCTGGCAGCACCGGCAGCGCGAAGGCGTCTCCACAGCGCAACCCGCCCGCTGGACGGAGCGGCAGGAAGTTGCCCCAAGAAAAGAAGCCATTGAATTGGAATGAGATATCTCTCCGCTGAAACACCTGTTGCATATCTGAGTAGTCAGTTCAATGCAACACCTGTTGCATTCATAGCTCTTCAAGTGATGTCTAGCGACCGCGTTTTCACTGCTGGCGCGGTATATCTTCGCCGCAATGCGCGTCGACGCTCGCCATCTGGCGTGAAACGGCAGGCTGGCGGTGGATGCCGGTCACGTTCGCCTCTATGTTTGCGCTGGCCTATGTGGTGAGCGTGCTGACAACGCCGCGATGGCGAGCGCGAAACCGACTGCGGCCGCCAGAGCGAAGTAGGGCGCGATAAGGCGCGCGTCCGTCACCCGCCATGAGGTCCAGGCCACGAGACCGGCGAGAGCGATGCCGAGGACCACTCCGACGGTTCCGATGGTCAGCGCTTCGGCGCCTGCCAACCGCAATATCTGCGCCAGCGATGCGCCCGGGTTCGCAAAAGCGCCTGCTCGCGCTGCCGCAGCTCCGTCCCCGACATCGCCACCGCCAGAGTCAAAAGGATTGCGAGCGTGACCCCCGGAAGACCAAGAAACAGGAACAGCACCTTGGCGTAGAGGGCGTCACTGCGCGCGCCATCCAATCGAGCGACGAGATTGTTGGCGACGCGCGCCTCGAAATTATTGGCGGTTTGCTGCGCCTGAATGAAGGCGGCGCCCGGATCGGGCGGCAAAGCGTCGTGCGCGATAAGGCCCGGCGTTTGAAACACCATTCCGATCCGTCTCGGGCGCAGCCCGCTGCGCGTACCGAGTTCAGGCCAGGCCAGCTTTCCGCCAGTCGTTGTGTCGAGTCCCGCCATCAGGTGCAGCAGCGTTGACTTCCCGCTGCCGGAGGGACCGACGAGGGCAATCCGGTCGCCAGACCGGACGACGAATGAGGCAGGAAGCAGGGCTTCGACAGTTCTGTTGGCCTGCCGAAACTGCCTGGCGACGTCGATCGCTTGGATGAATGATTTAGACATCGACAATACGTCCGTCTTCGAGGCGAATGACCCGGTCCGCCCGTCCGGCGAGCGCCTGGCTATGTGTCGCAATCAAAATTGCAGTCCCGGCCGCGCGTTGTCTGCCAAGAAGATCCAGCACGCGCTCCTCTGCCGCGGCGTCGACTTGCCCTGTGGGCTCATCGGCAAAAAGAACGCGCGGGGAGGTGGCCAGAGCGACGGCCAATCCGGCTCGCGCCGCTTCGCCACCTGACAAATGGCCTGGACGGGCATGCTGGCGGTCTGTGAGGTCGACGTCATGCAAGAGCGCTCCAATCCTTGCCGCGTTCGGTTTGCCGATCATGGCCATCGGCAGCCTGACGTTGTCGGCAATGGACAAAGTCGGAAACAAGTTTCCGGGCTGCATCAGAATGCCGATGCCCTCCGCTCGGCGGCTCGCCCGCACGGCTTCGGGCCGGAGTGTTGTGAGGCGCTCGCCGGAGAGCTCGACGTATCCGCCGTCTGGCTCGTCGAGCCCCGCGAGACAGGACAGCAACGTCGACTTTCCGCTCCCGGAGGGCCCGACCATGGCAATCATCTCTCCTGCCTCGATCCGCAAGTTTACGCCGCGCAAAGCCAACGTTTCGGAGTCGCGCGTGTGAAAGAAGCGATAGAGGTCGAAGGCCTGAATAGCCGCCATCAAAGCCCTCCTCCGGCGGTCGTTCTGACCTTTTGGATGCACCATTGGCGCGATCCGGATTCACATTGTTTTTGAGACATGTCGGTTTCTCGTGCGAGGTGCCCGTTCGAAAACATAATCGTCGGGACTTAGTGGCGAATAAGGGGTTCGGCTGCTCGCAGACTCCCGTCTGTCTCTGATCGCGGATGGATCGCGGAATCCGACCCATACTCAAGCCAATGGCTATCGCCGGAGGACACGAACACCAGGCCCTGCACGAATCCGGCGACCTCCAAACGAACTTGTGCTCGTTTGAAGGTCGCCGGATCTGAATGCAAACTTCAGCTTTTACCGGATGCTTTATAGGACGATCCGCGATTGCCATGTCTGATAGTCATAAAAACAATGAGGCCGAAAATGCATACGAAGAAGATCACGCTGGTGAGCGTCGTGCCGAGCCCCAGTCCGCCCTTGTCGAGCGGCTGCGAAAGCAGATCGCCGAACGAAGCTCCCAACGGGCGGGTCAGAATATAGGCGAGCCAGAATGACAGAACCGCATCCATCTTCAGGAAATAGTAGGCGAATGCGACGACCGCGATTAGCGCGCCGAATATGAGTCCCGCCTGTGCGTAACCCAGCCCCAGCCCTTCTGCTGTGAGATCCCCGCCCGCCGTGCCGAGAGCGAAGGTGAGCAAAATAGCGAGCCAGTAGAACGCTTCGCGGCGCGTCGTATAGATTGTATGGATCGACAGTGTTCGCTCAACCGCATACCACACGGCGAATGTGACGAGCAGCGCCATGCCGAAAAAGAGCGTGGTCGCCTTGAGACTGATGCCGAGGTTGTCGACGAGATTGTCTGTAATCAAGGTGCCGACGACGCTGATGAGCACGACGGAGATCCAGTAGATCGACGGGACATATTTTTTGCGCGCGAACTGTACGATCAGTGCGACGGCAAGAAACGCACTCATAATCCACGAGGTGACCGTGAGTCCAAAACCCAGATTTGTGTTCAGGAAATCGGCGGCCGTCTCGCCGACGGTCACGGCCAGGGCCTTGATGATCCAGAACGAGATAGTGATTTCCGGAACCTTGTTGAGCATGGTCGAAACACGCTGATTTTCCATCGCGATCATAGGATGCGCCCCATTGATTGTTCAGTTTGCAGCTCTCTCATCGCGCGGCGAACGGCCAGCGTCGCGAAGCCTTGCGGTCGCCAAACGACGCAGACGATGTTGCAACGATATTCGCAGCTTTGCGTCGTCGTGGTCGTTATCATCAGAGCCACCTAAAGCTCTTCGCCATCAGGAGCCACTGATCGGCGTCGTCCGCGCCGTATGGCGCCGACAGAGTCAAGGTGGTAAGCTTACCGCCCTTCCAGAAGAAGTAACGTTCGTTCTCCAGGCGGATCGCCTTGTTGGTCACCGGATTTGCATCCGAATTCGAAGCGTATGAGATGACGATGGCCGGCCCCGAAGGAACACTCGTTAATGTGACCCCCGAGATTCGTACCGCCTTACCGGACATCTCGAGTTGAGCCGTCAATTCGTTTTTCACAACGGCAATCGTGAGCGGTTCAACGTGTTCTTCAATTGTCGTCCGCACCGTGTTGTACTTGTCGCTGAACGTGACGCCGCTTTTTGTCTCACGACGCGCCCAACCCTCCGGTACCTTGATGGTGAACCCGAGCGGCGAGCGATATTCGATGAACACCTGACTGTCTGGAATGTCGCCCGGGGGATTCTTCTCCGGAGCGATCACGGTATCCTCCGCCATCGCAGTTGTCATAATATGTGGTCCCAGGCCCAGGCTCGCGGCGAGAATGCCGGCTATAGCGAGGGAATGGGGCCGTGAGGGGCTTGCACGGGTCATGATCCTGTCTCCGAATGGTCGACCGCGTCACATCATCGCTTTTCAGCCGAGTTCTGCAGAACGGTTCCGGTTTTGGCGTCGATGCCAACTTCGTGGGTGATCGCCCCGACCTTGATGTCGAAGGAGTAACGCAAGCCGGAGCCGCCCTTGCGGTGCTCGAGCTCCTGATCGAGAATTGTGCCCGGCTGCGCCTTCGTCGCGGCGGCGCGGGCCTGATCGAGGGTGATCGCAGCTTCCTTTGCGAAGCTGCTGCCGCCCATGGCGGACGAAGCGGTCGCGGTCAGAAGAGTAAGTCCGATCAAGGTCGCGCGGGATAGATTGTTCGCAAGCTGTGACGTGTGGATTTCCTGGATGCCGTAAGTCGCCACCGTCAGGGATCTGTAGCCATCAATTGTTAGGAGAAAATGAGGGACTCATCGAAAAGGCATTTAGACATTGCTTGAAATTCAACTTTGTTCCACACGGCAAGGGCTTCCGCGCGAACCATATTTCAGTTTTCCGGGTCGTTGTGGAACATGACGCCAATGCGCCGCTCCTTCCGCCAAACGACATGGCAACCCCGCCGGATGCGATCCGATTCGATCACCACGGTGAATTTGTGAGGAATGCCGACGGGGCTCTCGACTTCCAACGCCGCGCCGGTTTTTGAAAGGTTGCGAACGGTGCAATCGATCACACCACCATCAAATGCTATTTTCCCCGCTTTGAAAACGCGATGTCGCGATGCAGTCCGCTTATCGTTCATTTGACATGCCAAACAGTTTCAGATCGAAGACGGGACGTCGATTTTTAAAAGCGTTGCCGTAGATTCTTAGCGATCGACCAGCCAAAAAGATGCTCCCCCCCAAACGGTCAGGCGTGCGCCAATTGTGCGGCCCCCCGGGCGATGCAACGACCAATACGGCTATCGCGGCTACCACGGCAGCGCCAACAATATCCAATGGATAGTGAGCGCCGAGAAAGATTCGAGCCCAGCCCACCGAGACGCCCAGAACCACAGCCAGAGATCCAAACTGACGACCTGGCCTGGATGTGGATATCAAGAGTGCGAAGCCCAGTGCGAATAACAGGGTGCCGTGATCGCTTGGAAAGGAACTGTCCGGAGTGTGATTGAGATAGTTGCGGATTGGCAGAACCGTGAAGGGACGAGGATGCATCCATACGGACGAGACGATGACCGCCGTCGTCAACGCCAGAAGCGACGAAAAGCCGGCATCGACGGCAGCCCGCCGCTCGGCGTGCGCCCCAAAATCCAGAGGAGGACGAGCAGGGCACGGACCGAGATACACAGCAGATTGAGCCCACAACATTGCGAAGGTGAGGCTCCCTCCTGCAAGCGTTGACGCTGCCGCGATTGCGTCGAAAAGGCGATCGGTCAACGCTTCGAACATCACGGAGAATTCCAATAGCGATCCATCAGCAAGGATGGACTTACTGGCCCAAAGTAGTCGCGAAGACTTAGGAGGGAATGAGGAAGCCTGGCCCGGTGACCCGCGCGATCATGCCCGATCGATCGGTCCGGTTTTCGACCGTCACGACCCATCCGTGACGCCTGGCGATCGCGTGCACGATCGCAAGCTCCAATCCGCTGCCATCGATTTCAGCCGGAGCCGCCCGAAAAGATCGATCGAAAAGGCGAGGCAAATCGCTCTCCGCCACCCCGTAGTCGGAATCCACAAACTCCACAACGGCGTTGCCATGCGCAAATCGCACCGAGACGTCGATCATCCCGCCGCGCGGAGTGTAGCGGACTGCGTTGTTCAGAAGGTTTCCAAAAAGAATCTTCAGTCGCTCGGCGCGCCCGAGATTTCAACGGGATCCCGCGCAACGATGCCTAGATCGATCTCCTTGCCGGTCGCGATCGCCATCTGGTCGGCCACGCATTCGGTTATGAGGCCCGACAAGCTGATCCGTGCCCAATGCTCCAGCCCGACAGGTGCTTCGAACCTCGCCATCCGGAGAAGTTGTTCCAGCAGGACCGAGGCGCGGCGGATCCCGTTGCCCAATTCCAAAGCTGCCTGCCCGGTTTTGCCAACGGGGGCATCGTTCCACAAGTTCTCGATCTGAAGCTGTAGTGCCGTCAGGGGCGTCCGCAATTCATGGGCGGCATCGGAAACGAAGCGCCGCTGTTGATCGAGCGCGATTTGCAAACGCCCAATCAAAATATTCATCGCGTCAACCAGGGGCCTCACCTCCCTCGGCACTCCCTCGACGGAGAGAGGTTCCTTGCTATCGCCGCCGCGATCGGCGATCGCCTGCGCAAGCTGCGCCAACTTCCCATTACGCCGCCAAGCGACTAGCCAATAACGAGCCAGGTCAACGGAATAACGGTCAGGATCGGCGCGGCCGCGGGCGATCGCAGCGCTCTCGGCGAGCTCCTGTCGAACGACCATGCGCTGTGCGACCTGCACGGTACGTCGGGCATCGCCCAATGTAGACTCGCCACTCTTCGCCGCTTGCCGAAATTGTCGCAAAGCCCGGACTTGCCTGAAGAGGCACCTCTATTCCGCCGGAAGAATTTCTGATCTTCTTTGCCGGAGCGTCCCATATCTGAATAGCGAAGTCGTCCTCCGGATCGTAGACTGCCGGGGGTGCCGCGTCGGCGACCAATCCCTGGCCGGCGTTGAGTGCGATCTGACGTAGCTGGCTGTCGAGGAAGCCTGCGGCCTCGTTTCGCGCCAGTTGATACGAAATCACGACTGCTAATATCCCCACGACTGTCAGGAGCGAGGTCATCCACACAAGCGCAGTGTTTCGTAAGGAGTTCATGGCGAGGTCTTGATGATCATCCCCCCGGACATTCTGGATGATGTCTTTGTCAAATTTTTTGCGGACCGAGTGGATCAAGACATCGACCGCATTGCTTTCCGCTTCCTCGCCCCAGCCGTAGAGCCGCTTCTCGATCTGTTCGCGAGACAGGATAGCGCCGGGTCTGTCCATCAGAGCTCGCATCAGCGCGAATTCGCGAGCGGGAAGCAGGACGTGGTTGCCTCGGAAGGCCACTTCATGAGTCTCCATATCTAATGTAATCCCACCTGCTTCGAGCACCGATCTGGCGGAACCGCTTTGCCTTCGCATGACGGCGCGCATTCGTGCGACGAGTTCGCGTACTTCAAATGGTTTGGTGATATAGTCGTCGGCTCCCAGGTCCAGACCAGCGATCCTGTTGTCCAGGTCGTCGCGAGCCGTCAGCACGACGACAGGAATTTTGTTTCCGGCCGCTCGCGCGGTCCTGAGAACATCCAGTCCTGATTTGCCAGGCAGCCCCAGATCCAGCAGCACCAGCGCGTGGCCTCCGACGGCCAATGCTTCTTCGCCCTCAATGTCGCTCGTTGTCCAATCAACGGACATGCCTTGATCGCGCAACGCACGGACCAGGCTTTTGCCGATCATCGGGTCGTCCTCAATTAGCAGAATTCGCATATGCTGCTTCCGTCAAACGACAAACCGTCGATAGCGATTAGAGGCATCTGATTGCTGTCAATCAAGCTGGAGATGCGTCCGCGACCAAT
>JAGVII010000796.1 GCA_020056155.1 Afipia sp. | reverse complement strand
CATGGGGCAGGATATCAACATCCTGACCCAGATCGGTTTTGTCGTGCTGGTAGGGCTGGCAGCGAAGAACGCCATTCTGATCGTCGAGTTCGCCCGCGACATCGAACGCGAGGGACGCGATCAGCTTGAAGCCGTTATCGAGGCGTGTCGGCTAAGATTGCGGCCGATCCTGATGACCTCGTTCGCATTCATCCTCGGCGTGCTTCCGCTGGTGATTTCATCGGGGTCGGGATCGGAAATGCGTCAGGCGGTTGGCGTCGCCGTGTTCTTCGGCATGCTGGGCGTCACGTTGTTCGGTCTGATTTTCACGCCTATCTTCTACATTCTGGTGCGCAGGCTGTTTCCGGGCAGTGTTGAAATGGAGCCGAAGACCACCGACAGCGTTCCCGGCTAATCCGTTTGCTGCTTCATCCTGTCGACCAGCAGTTCCGCGACGCGGAGGCTTGAAGGCGTGGTGTTGCGGGCCGCAAGTTGAACCAGCGTGACCTGTGTTGCCTCCAGCCGCTTGTCGCGCAGGGGAATTGCGACCAGCGTACCTGCGACCAGTTCGGGCATCGCCGCGTTCCGCGGCAGGAAGGTGCCGAGGCTGGTTTTGGCAGCCATCGTTCGCAGGAAGCCGATGGAGTTGGTCTCGCCGTAGATATCGAGTTCGATGTTGGAATTGGCGCAGGCGCGATCGATTTCCTGACGAATGCCGAACGAGGGGTCCGGCAAGATCACGCGCAGCCCCGCCAGCTCCTTGATCGTGCAATAACTCTTGCCGGCCACGGAGTGATGAGGCGCGACCATCAGGCACAACGATTGCCGCATTCGGGCCAGTTCGATCAGGTCGCGGCGGGGGGCGCGGCCGAAAACAAGCCCGAGATCGACCTCGTGCCGTCCCACCATTTCGGCGACGCCGCGCGAGCCCACGGTGGTCACCGCGATCGAAATGCCGGGGTAGTCCCGCGAAAGTTCGACCACAAAGTCCGACACGAAGCTCGCCAGCAGGCCTTCAACAGTCGCCAGCTTGACGTGACCGCGCTGCAGCGAGTCGAATTCCTCGACCTGCGCACGCACCCGGTCGAGTTTGACCTGGCTCTCTTGTGCATAGCGATAGAGCAGGTGGCCTGCATTGGTCAGGTTCATCCCCCGCGCGCCGCGCTCGAACAATTTGACCGAAAGCTCATCTTCGAGCCCCTGCACCTGCCGGCTGATCGCGCTGGGAGCAATTCGCAGGGATTCTGCGGCCCGCTTGATCGAGCCGCGCATCGTGACCTCGCGAAAGTATCGGATAGCCGTGGATTCAATCATGCGTTCGGGCCCAATCGTTCGAACAGGGGGGTGCTTTGAAATCAAGCAGGTCGTGCATAGCAGTCTAATTTTCAGACCGTTCGCATCGAAATTCAATGCTTTTATTCGATCCCCTATTTTGCCAAGATTTCATCAGGTCGTACCCTTGGTCCTTGATGGAGAATCTGGATGGCTCATTCCCGGCTCGCTTCGCGTGGTTTGAATTCGCTTCTTGTCGCTGCCTGCTTTGGATTGTTCGCCCCGGCGGCGCAGGCGCAGGATGTCATCAAGTTTGGTGCGCCGCTTCCGCTCACCGGGCCGCTCGCGCCCGAGGCGATCAAGCAGCAGCAGGGATATGACCTGTGGGCCGAGCAGGCCAACAAGGCGGGCGGCATCTCTGTCGGCGGCAAGAAGTACAAGGTCGAGATCGTCTACACCGACTACCAGTCGAACACGCCGCGCGCGGTGCAGACCACCGAGCAGATGATCACCCAGAACAACGTCAACTTCCTGTTCAGCCCGTTCGGGTCTGGCGCGGCGAAGGCCGGCAGCAGCGTCTCCGAGAAGTACAAGGTGCCGACCATTGCCGCGACCGCATCGTCGTCGCAGGTCTACGACCAGGGATACAAATACCTGTTCGGGACCTTCACCCCGAACGATACGCTGACCACGCCGCTCACCCAAATGGTCAAGGCGAAAGCGCCGGATGTGAAGAAGGTCGCGATTCTGGCGCGGAACGATCTGTTCCCCCTTGCCATCGCGCAGGAAATGGAGAAGTCGGCGAAGGGCAACGGTCTCGAAGTTGCGTATTTCGAGAAGTATGCAATCGGCACACTCGATCACTCCGCCACGCTGTCGCAGATCAAGTCGCTGGCTCCGCAGTGGATTTTTGTGACCGGCTACATCAACGACCTGCTGCTCGTGAAAAAGCAGATGGCTGACCAGCAGATCAAGGCCACGGTGGTTTCGATGATCGCGGGCCCGGCCTATCAGGAGTTCATCGATGCCGCCGGTGCGGGCGGAGAAAACATCACCAGCGCCGCCTGGTGGCATCCCGCCGCGCAGTATGCCGGCAAGGACATTTTCGGCACCACGGCAAACTACGTGAAGCTGTTCAAGGAAAAGTTCAAATCCGAACCCGACTATGCGCAGGCATCGGCATCGGTCGCCGGAGCGCTGTTCCAGATGGCGATCGAGAAGGCCGGATCGCTCGACAAGGACAAGGTCCGCGATGAACTGGCGAAGCTGGATGTGATGACGTTCTTCGGACCGGTGAAGTTCGGGCCGACGGGGCAGATCAACTCGCTGGAGCCGCCGGTATTCCAGCTTCAGGGCGGCAAGCCCGTCGTGCTCTCGCCTGCGCTGATCAAGCAGGGCGAATTCAAGCTCGGCGTAAACTGATCCAAGTCTGATTCAAGGCGCGGAGGCGAGGACACCACATGCTGGCGGCCCAGGTTCTGATCAATGCTTTAGTGCTGGGCTGCCTTTACGCATGTATTGCGATCGGCTTCTCACTG
>JAGVII010000782.1 GCA_020056155.1 Afipia sp. | reverse complement strand
GCGAGGAAACAAAGAGCGCAATGAGCGCGCGGACGACGATCATGAAAACAATCCTGAACCTGATGCCAAAGATAAAATCGCGCCAATAAGGCGAAAGAAGTCTCGATTACGCGGGTTGCGGCTGCCTCGACGGACGCGGCGCAGCGCCTGTTTGCGCGTTGCCTTTCTTGCCTGCCGATGCGGCGTCAATCCGGGCGCGATTCTCATCGCCCCACCGCTTGAGCGCATCGATCACCGGCCGCAGCCGTTGCCCCGTCTCGGACAGTTCGTAATCCACCCGCGGCGGAACCTCGGCATACACCTTGCGGATGATCAGGTCATCCTCCTCAAGGGCACGAAGCTGCTTTGTCAGCATCCGCTGGGTGATATTCGGAAGGCGCTTGCGCAGTTCGCCGAAGCGCAGCCGCCCCTCCTGCAAATGATAGAGAATGACGCCCTTCCATTTGCCGTCGATCAGATCGAGCGTCACCTCGACCGAACAACCCGGCGCGCAGCCGAAATCCTGCCGTTTCATTGGGTTTCGTCCATTAGTATCCGATTGGTGACTATATCCCTGAAATGACAGTACTTGCAAATCTGGCTTAAGCGCGACAGGTAGGTCTCTGAGAGCGGCGGAGACGCGGTCATCGGTAAGGGATCACCCGTCATTGCGAGCGGAGCGAAGCAATCCAGCCTGTTGGAAAAGAACTGAATTGCTTCGTCGCAAGTGCTCCTCGCAATGACGAAACGAAGCCCCTCCTATTCCTTGGCCGCGCGCTACAGCCCACCTCTAAGAAAAACGCAAGCATAACCGGAGCCAAAAATGAAAGCCGTAGGTTACAGGAAATCGCTGCCGATCGATGCGCCGGATGCGCTGATCGATTTCGAAACCGACAAGCCGGAGCCGCGCGGGCGCGACATCCGAGTCGCGGTGAAAGCGATCTCCGCCAATCCCGTCGACTACAAGGTCCGCAAGCGCGCGGAGCCCAAGGCGGGCGACACCAAGATTCTCGGATTCGACGCCGCGGGCGTGGTCGATGCCGTCGGCCCGGACGTGTCGCTGTTCAAGCCGGGCGATGAGGTCTGGTACGCCGGCTCGATCCTGCGCCAGGGAACCAACTCGGAATTTCATCTGGTGGATGAGCGGATTGTCGGCCACAAGCCGAAGACGCTGTCATTCGCGCAGTCCGCCGCCCTGCCCCTGACCTCGATCACCGCGTGGGAGTTACTGTTCGACCGCCTCGGCGTTGCGCCGGGCAAGAGCGTCGATCCGCGCACGCTGCTGATTATCGGCGGCGCCGGCGGCGTCGGCTCGATCCTGATCCAGCTCGCGCGGCGGCTCACCGGCCTCACCGTGGTCGCGACCGCATCGCGTCCCGAATCCCGCCAATGGTGCCTCGATCTCGGCGCGCATCACGTGATCGATCATTCGAAACCGATGAAGGAACAGATCGACGCGCTCAAGGCGCCCCCTGTCGCGTTGATCGCGGCGCTGACCAACACCGACCAGCACTTCGCGGCCCTCGCCGACATCGTCGCGCCACAAGGCAGGATCGGGCTGATCGACGACCCGGCAACGCCGCCGAACGTGATGCTGCTCAAGGGCAAGGCTGTTTCCCTGCACTGGGAGTCGATGTTCACGCGCTCGTCGTTCCAGACCGACGACATGATCGCGCAGCACAACCTGCTCGATGATGTCGCCAGCCTGATCGACAACGGCGTGCTGCGCACCACCCTCGACAAGGTGCTCGGCAAGATCAACGCGGCGAACCTGAAGCAGGCGCACACGCTCCTGGAAGGCGGACGCTCCACCGGCAAGCTGGTGCTCGAAGGCTGGTAGGCCGCTCTCACACGCAGGCGCCGCCAAATAAAAACCTCCGGCAGGGCATTGCCGGAGGTTGGGAGATTTCTGAGAAAACTGGTGTGGTATCCGCAATGGAAAGCGGCGGTCAGCGCCGCTACGCTATGGAGCGGACCATGCCTTAATTACCTTATTTAGTCAAACAATCCGCGCGCATATCTCCTCTCACAATTACGTGTGGCAGTGCGGGATCTATTTGTTCGATATCGCAGATTGCACTTCGCGCGTTTCTCGTCCGACATGATCTTCGCGGAAGAACTGCTTTCCACTTTCGTGGTGAGGCCGAAGAAAAACCCCGGCAATTTCTTGCCGGGGTTCTTTTTGTTCAGGTGATTATCGCCGTTAAGCGATTACCAGGTGCGGCGAACGCGGAAGTTGCCGGACAGGACGCCCTGATCCTTGAACTCGTAGTTGCCGGCCGGCTTGAAGAGGCCAGCGGTGCCAGCTGCGCCGGCAACCAGACCACCCGAGCTGCTCTGGTCGATCGTGGTGTACAGCACTTCGCCCGAGAACGTCAGGTTACGGACCGGAGTCCAGGCCGTACGCGAGCCGATCTGCCAGATATTGAAGTCTGGATTGTAGCTGCTGCCGGCCAGGAGGAATGGAGCATAGCCACCGGCAAGGATCGTCGACGCGGTGTCGTTATAATCGACATTCACGTAGCTGCCGAACACGCTGGTCTGCCACTGCTTGCTCCAGTTATGTTCGTAACCGCCCTGCACGGCCCAGACCTTGGTCTTCTGGATCGAGCCGCCGGTCGTGTAGACGCCGTCAAACAGCGACGCCACGGCGAACGACTGATAGAATACCGGGCTCGACGTTCCGGAGTTGTTGAACGAGTCGAAGCTGTTGCCGGTGGTGCCGCCGATCACGTACTTCGGAGCGCCGTCGGTATAGATCGCGCTGATCGAGATCTTGTCGCCCGGTCCCGTCGGCAGGTTCTTCAACTGAAGACCGCCCTGGATCGCGAAGCCCCATTCATCGCTCGGATGGCCGGTCGGCTCGGTGGTGCCGTAGTAG
>JAGVII010000439.1 GCA_020056155.1 Afipia sp. | reverse complement strand
TCTTCCGATCTCATCATCTCTCTCCTTTCTCACCCATTCTGGTTGCTAGGGCCTCGGTACAGCGAGAACACTCACACGAAACACAATCCGGCTCAGCTTGGCGTTGAGCGCGGCGATATCCGTCCCCCCGTTTGAACCGGCAAGGCATCGGCCTCTGCAGCGGTCTCCACGCGCAAGGCCAAGTGGCGAACCGAATGTCGGCATCGGCAAAACGCCGGTCACGGCGAATCCGCGCGCGGCCAGCTTCGCCCTCACCTTGCGGCAGTAATCGACTGACAGATATGAAAACCGCGTCTCGCCATGACCGGCACGGTATTTCATGACGGCGGTGCAGAGATCGCCACCGGCCCGCCGCCACGCCTGGGCCAGATAGGTCACCCCGTACCGGATGTTGGTGGCAGGAGCGGCCAACTCGGCGTTACTGCCAACGAATCCAAGCATCCGCGCCGTGGCCGGCAGAATTTGCATCAGGCCGATCTCGCCGACGCCGCCGATGGCGGCTGGATTGTATCCGCTTTCTACTGCCATCACCGCCTCGGCTATCTCGGGCGCCAGTCCTTCTCGCTTGGCTTCGCTCTCAATCAGCGTGCGATAGCCACCGCGTGCATTGAACGCAGGCGCAAGACGGCTCGGGTCGGGCAGGTCGTCGAAAGCGGCACGCTCGTTTGTCTTTGCGACACTCTCGGGCGGTTCGCTTCCGTCTTGCGCCGGCCCGGAGAAATGGCGGTCGTTGAACGAAGCCGGCTCCGCTCTGATGTCAGCACTGCCATCCACAACGCAGCAATTGAAGAGAACGAGTCCAGCGACAGCGATGCGGCGCCAGCGCCGATTGCGGCACGCATTGACACACCCAGGCCAGAAGCATGTGGCCATGCTAGCGCTCCTGCTGATTACGTGCCCGCAATCCGATACGCAGGCGTAAAGGCTGGAGCATGTCGGGCGGCGGTGTACTGACGCTGGCGCCCGCAAGGAGTGCCCGCAGATTTGCGGCGACGGCGGCATCATCAATACCGTCGAACTCGATGCGCTCGAGTTTTCCGTTCTGCGAAACCCATGCACGAACGGTCGCAAACGCGGGCGAACTTTTATTGTTCTCGTTCATATACTCGTGGAACCGGCGGGTCGCTTCATCGTCCGTTGCAAGGCGCTCCTGCAGGCGGCCTTGCAATTCCGCCGCGAAGGCGCGCCATGCTGCGGGTGCCGCTGCGGCTGGCTTGTAGACGACGTCTTGTGCCGACGCGCTCGATCCCGGCCCGACAATGAGCGGCGCGAGCCCTGTGACCCACGCGAGCATCCGTATCAATCGTCGACCAACGGATAGTTTTCGTCGCCTATGACTTCGCTCTGCGTTTGTCATTGTCATCATCGCCTCCGGTCGTCGTGATGGCCCTGCTCACTTCGACGTTTCCATCAAAACGACTGGTCTTCGCTGACGCGGTCATTGGACCGTCTTGAATTCGAGACCTGTCCCGTTCGCATCCAGAAATGGCAGCGACTTTCGCGTTTGGTTGCCCAATCGCGCCGGACGATCTGTGATGATGACGCGGCTTTTTCCAGTCAGCTCATGGATGACCGAACGCAGTTCGGGGAGCACTCGGTGTCGCAGCCATTCGCAGGCCGCCGACGCGTGGCGTACATAGTCAGAAGAAACGACGGCCTTGGGTGACCGTATGACGCCGGTGCGGCCGAGGGCGATGTCACCAAACAACCGCGCTTCGATACGGATGGCTGGACCACAGAGCGTGTTTTCAAGTGGATCGATCCGAAGGCTTGTGACAGTCTCATGGGCATCTGCGAGCAGCGATTCAAGGTAGACATAGGACTCGGCGCGCTGGATAGCGGATTCTCCGCGCACGAGCTCGCTTGGTACATGAAAGTCGGCCTCGATCCCGACTCGCAGTTTGAGTTTCAGCGCCAGATCAAAGGACTGTTCACTACGAACTTGATGTACCTTCTCCACGCCCAGGCAGATCAGACCAGCAGATGGGCCATCGTCGGCGTTGATCTGGCACGTGCAATTGAGAATGACCGTGGGGAGGCCTTTCAACCCGCGTGGGACCTCGTCTCCGAACTGGAGGGCAAGCGTACTCCCGGCTGGAAGCTCCACCGAGCGGAATGCCGACAAAATCCCGCTTTTGTAACCGCGGGCCGCCAACGCTGCCTGGATAATGTCAATTTGATGCGGCGAAACCGAGTGCATCCGAGACCCCGTTGTTTGGGTTGCTTCGTGCCGTCCAGAATGGCACGGGCGTAAGCGCGATCATGCGTTGGCTGGCTGCATCGGAAGCACCTGATCCGATGACGCTGTCGTTTGCGTATTGACGGTTGGCGCAATCTTTGCGAGCTCGTCGCGCAGCCAGGGGACGAGTTGTCGCATCAAACTGTCCCAGATCGCGAGTTGATGCCGGAGATAGGCCGTTGTTGCACCGCCGGCGACAGATACATCGAGCGACAGAACAAGAAATTCTCTGTCGGGGTTCGTCCTGTCGATAAAGAGTCGGCCGAAACGATGCGTCTGATTCCAGCGATTCAACAGCTCAGCAGGAAAAGCACCCTGAACTGCAAACAAGACGACAAAGACCAAATCCGCAAATCGCTGCGGCTTTTGATCCACATCTGCAGGTTCGTTGACGAATATGTTCCCAGGGCGGAGATCGAAATCGAGGCCATTCGAAGCCGATCGAAGAAATGAGATCTTTCCGTCCGTCACGATTTCAGCGCGATATCCACCGTCCTGTATCAGCGTGCGCAAGGTTTCGAGCGTCACAAACGCGACTGTCCCCTGCTCCGCGGACTGACTTTGTTGTGCGGCATTCGTCTGCACTTCCGCATTGGCCAGTGTGTTATTCGTGTTGGACATATGAGCCTCGATTGCTGAGTAAATCAGTGTAAGTTGGTGTGTATCTTGCTATCGCGACGGCGCTTCAAAGACCTTGGAGAGCGCCAATTCGTTGATCGCAGGTGGATTCTGCTCAAGTATGCGTGCGAGGTAGGCGCGGCGAAGCAGCTCGGCGCGATCGGCACGCAAACGCTGAACCAGGGCGGCGCGCACCTCAGCGAGCGGCCGCGTCGCAGCCGCCTTGGTCTCGATCAGCTTGACGATGTGAAATCCGTCGGCGAGCTTGATCGGTTCGCTGACAGCATTGTTCGTCATTCCCATGACTTGCGTCTTGATCTCGGGAATAAGCATCGTTTCGGCAACCCATCCCAGATCGCCGCCGTTCTCGGCAGCGCCGGCCTGCATCGAGTTTTCCTTGGCGATCGCTGCGAAATCAGCCTTGGGCTGCTTCAATTTGAGCTGGACCTCGGCAAGCTTCTTGCGGACTTGATCCTCGATCGCCTTGTCGGCTCCGTCCGGCAATGCCAGGAAAATCTGCGCGAGACGGAACTGGCGCGGCACGATAAGCGCGCTCTTGTTGGCCTCATAGGTTTTCTGAATCTCGGCCTCGTCGGGATAGTTTGCCGGAGGGATCGAAACGGACTGCAGGTAAATCGCAATGATGGCGTCGTCGCGTAATTTGGCGAGCTGGGCCGCGACCGCTGGCTGATCCTGCCAGTTCTTGTCGTTTGCTTCTTTAAGTACGAGCTGATTGGCGAGCATGATCCGCAACGCCTGGCTCAGCATTGCAGGGTCCTTTGCCAACGCCGCGCGCTGGTCGGGGGCCATGCCCGCGAGAAACGCCTGAACTTCGGCCGTCGATATGTCGCGACCGCCGACGCGTGCGACGACCTCACCTCCTTGCGCGCTCGTCTGTCGTTGCGGCGTCGCAGGGTCCGCAGGCGTGGCTGGCGCGGCAGCCTTTGGCCTTGCCTTCGCCGCCGGCTGAACGGGTTGGGCCTGCGGTGCGGATCGTTGCTGCGGCTGCGGGCTCTGCGCGAGCACAACGTCGCTCGACACGGGCAGCGTCAGTGTAAGTATCGCGGCGGCAAAAGCTGCTGATTTGGAAAAGTCGGTCATGATAGCGGCCTCACGGTTCGACCTTCTGATTCAGGATCTTGTCCCCGTAATCCTGCAGAAGATTTTGTATCTGGACTCGACGGATGCCGATCCATGGCTCTTGGGCAAGAATTTTGTCACCAAACGTGACGCCTTCGTAATGCTGCAATAATTCGCGCCCGGCGATGACGAGTTCTTTGTTCTTCAAGGTGCAGGCCCGCGTGCTGGCTTTGTACGCCTTCGATTCCGATTCGAACTTGGCACGCTCTGCGTCCTTGGCGCGAGCGACGGTCGCCGCTTCCGTGTAGGCATCCTTCCACTTTTCCAGGGCCAGGTTGCGTTCTTCGAGGCGATCATTGAATTCGCGGACTG
>JAGVII010000894.1 GCA_020056155.1 Afipia sp. | reverse complement strand
TCAATCTCCCATGTTGTCAGCGCTTCACGTCGCCCCAGGTCAGGAAAAGCCCGACATCTCCCGGAAAGCCCTCCGGCCAGTCCAGGATCATTGCCTTCAGGCCGTAGCCCTGGGGCTGCAGATGATCGCGCCAGAACTCGAAGGCCTGAAGCGGCCTCCCGACCAGGGTGCCCGGCCAATCCTTTTCCTGATTGTTGAGCGCGCGCCCTTTGTCCGTGCACAACGCATTGGGAAAGCGCATGACCAGCGCTTCCCTGTCGCCTTTCGCCGCAGCGGTTCTGAGTTGGCCGAGCACCCGTCTCTTGACCTCGGCGATCTTTTCGGGCGTGACCGCGACTGGTTGCATCAACGACCGGATGAGCTCCTCACGGGCCTTCTCGGCATTTGAACCACTGTCTTTCGACGTCTTGGCCATCACGGTCTCGGCCATGTAGTTGCGCAATTCACTGGCGGACATGAAGGTTTCGTCTCCAAGCCGTTGTGCGGAATCTGAGCTGCGCTGCTGGATACTTGACTGCGACATGTCTAACTCCCTTTTTCTCGAGGAGCAGGACGGGTGTCCTGCATGCGGTACATTCACTATCCCAGTCTCGTCATCAGTTTCGGCGCCCGGCGCCATGGCACAGGCAATCGTCAATCGTGCGGTGAGAGGCCATTGGACCGAGATCCTGTTCGGCGCCAACGGCCATCAGATTATCTCGGACGTCGTCGCGCAGCCCTGCCAGCACGATCGCGATGCCGCGCGCGTTGAGGGACCGGGCCAGCCCGCGCAACACGCCCCCTGCGGTGACGTCGACGGCTGGCACCAGTGAGAAATCAATGACGACCGTCTTGATGCCCGACGGCGACTGGTTCAGTTGATCGAAGATTTGGCGGCGGATATGGTCCGCATTGAAGTAGAACCACGCGCCCGCGCTGCGTATCACGAGTGCGCCTGGTGTTTCTGTGGCTTCTGGGTGCCTGACCCGGTTCACGAAATGCCCCGCAACCGGATCGCGCCCGAGAGCGACCACGGGCGGGCGCGATGCATACGCAATGACCATGATCAGCGACCCGGCAGCAGCCAGCAGCAGGCCGTTGAGCAACCCGAAAAACAGTACGCCGAACATTGCGACCAGCGAAATGCGAAACTCGCCACGGGACGAAAAACGCAACTGGCGGAGATCGTCCAGTCGCACCATGTGCGATGCCGCCATCAGCACGACGGCCGCCAGAACTGGCTCGGGCAGGTTGTGGAAGAACTTCGCAAAGAACACCAGCGTCAGGGCGATGGCGCCCGAGGTCACCAGCAGCGAAAATGGAGAGGACGCTCCTCCCATATTGTTGACGGCGGTTTGCGACATCCCGCCTGCGACCGGAAACCCGTGAGCCAATCCCGTGGCAAGGTTTGCCGCACCGAGCGCCGTGAGCTCCTGTTCGGGGCTGATGTCATAGCCATGCTTTTGCGCAAAACTGCGGGCCACCGAAATCGTCTCCCCGTAGGCAAGCAGCACGCAGGCAAGTGCGATCGGTACCAGGGCCGAAATATCGGATAAATGAACAGCCGGCACGCTGATGGCCGGAAGGCCGACCGGGATATCGCCGACGATCTTGATACCGCTCTCGGCCAGCCCGAACACGCTCATCATCGCAATGGCCGCGACGACGACAAACAATGTCGTCGGGCGCCCTGGGAAAATCCGTCCGAACGTCACGAACAGAGCGATAGCCGCGATGCCGACAACCAGCGACGAAACATGGGTTTCGTGGAGCGACATCACGACATGGCCGAAGCGCTCGAACACGTTGCCGGTGATGCCCTCGATACCGAACAGCTTGGGGAGTTGCGTCGATGCGATGTAGAGGGCGGCTCCCGTTTTGAAGCCAATCAGGATCGCATCCGAGATGAAGTACGCTATGTTGGCGAGGCCGATAAATCGGCCGGCGATGCAGATCACTCCGACGATCAGCGCCAGGGCCGACGAGAGCGCAATGGCCCGCGACAGATCGCCGTCGGCCATCACGACGACACTCGTCGCGACGGTTATCGCCAGCGCGGATGTCGGGCCGACCGCAAGCTGGCGGCTGGTCCCGAACACCGCATACGCGATCCCGGCAACGAGATAGCAGTAAAGGCCGGTGACCGGCGGCAGCTGGGCAAGTGACGCATAGGCCAGCGATTCTGGAATTACAAACGCCGCAAGCGACAGGCCGGCGATGAAGTCCTTGGGGAATTCCTTTGCCTTGTAGGCACGGATCCAGCCGACGGCCGGGACGAAAGGCGCAACCAATCCCAAGAACGGTTTGTCGGCCATTGCGTCCTCGCCAATCAGATCGTCCTTTGCAGGAGGGTGGCGCCCACGCGTAAGCTATCCATGATGGCAGGGCCGACTTGCCGGGTCAACGTCATTGCAGGGCGCGGCAATTGTCCCTCCTGCCTGTAAATTCGCTCTGCCTGCGACAAGGATAGCAAATCCGAACATCCGTGAGCGATCAGCATGTTGCGCCAGCTTCTTGTGAGTATTGCCGTCAGCGTTTGCAATATTGCGATCCATGCAATCGTGATGGCAGCCGTATTGTGGGTGGCGCGCGTATCGAGCGAGCGTGCAACGTCCCATCAATCGCTTCGGCGGATCGCCGTCATGACTGCGACCGTGTCAGTCTTGATGGCCGCGCATATTGGCGAAGTGATCGTTTGGTCGTTGGCTTACGCGGTTGTCGGTGTTGCGCCTGCCGGCGCTAACCTTATCTATTTTGCGTTGGTAAATTATACGACGCTTGGCTACGGCGACGTGACGCCGTTGCCGCGTTGGCAATTGCTCGGGCCGATGACAGCGATGAACGGCGTGCTGTTGTTTGGTCGACCGCAGTGATTTATGCGGTCCTGCGGAAAACAATGCCGACAACCGGGACCGAAGACGAACTGTGAAATGCTGACCGGTCTGAAATCGTCAGCGTTAGATCGCCAGATGCGTAAGGGCTCCTTACTCAAACTCCGCATCGCGTAAATTGAATTCGCGTATTCGAAATCTTGTCAGTGTGTGTGATCTAACCTAGCGTCGTGCAGACGTAGGCTACCCCGTGTTTACACGCGCCCTTTGTAAGGCGGCTTCCGCAGAAGAAGGTGATGATGCGGCAGCCAGCTCCGATATCAAACTAGACCTGCGTTTCCGCGGATAAATTATTCCTTTGAGGTCAGCGGCGTGACAATCGACGCCTCATCCATGCTGGTTGGCAAGGCATTGAATCTGAATCTCACTTGCAGAGAGGAAACAAGATGGCCCGCACATATGGGTTTTCATCGACTGTTCTCATGTTGCTCTGTCTCGGCGTTATGCAGCCGGTCGGCGCGCGGGCAATTGAACTGACAGGTGCCTGGGCGTCCCAAGCCGATCTCTGCAAGCTGGTGTTCGAGAAAAAAGGCAATCAGACGGTGTTTGCCGCACTCTCCGATCTTTATGGTTCGGGCTTCATCATTTCTGGAGACCAGATCAGAGGAAAGAGTGCCCAGTGCAGGATCAAATCGAGAAAGCAGCAGGGAGATAGTCTGGAATTGCTCGCAGCCTGTGCCACTGGTGTTATGACCTCGAACGTCCCTTTCAGTCTGAAAGTTATCGACGACAACACCCTTTCCCGGTTGTTTCCGGAAATAGACGGAATGACGGTTAGATATTCAAGGTGCGCGCTCTAGCCAACTGCGTTCAAACAGTTGCGGTCACGCGGCTCAATTGATCCTGCGCGCGCTCGCGGGCGGCAAGAAGCTGTCGTCGAAAATGTCACTCGCGGAAGGCCGCTTGCGGAATTCGTAGTCGTCCGCGATCTGGCTGATGCCGGCATCGAAGCGGCCGGTGTCGATGCCGCCGAGACCGTTCCGCCTGACCTCGTCGGTGGCGATGTTGTCGTGGAGCACGGCGCGCAGCCGCTCGAGTTCGACGTCGCGCGCGCCGCCGCTCATCTGCAGGAGCACATCGTCGATCGCGCGCGCCGGCTCCTGGATCGCGAGACGGATGCCCGCGATCGTCGCGCGGACGAAGGCCTTCACGGCGTCCGGGTTGGCGGCCGCGAATTTCGGATTGACGATCAGCGCATGTCCGTAGACCTCGCTGCCGAAGTCGGAGAACCGAAGCACCGCCAGATCGTTTGCCGGGACGCCGCGATCGCGCAGGTTGATCGCCGACAGGAACGACAGGCCGGTCACCGCATCGAGCTGACCGGCCGAGAGCATCGGCTCGCGCACCGCCGCGCTGATCTTCTGCGGCTTGATCTTGTCGCGCTTGATGTTGTTCATGCGCGCGATTGCCGGCCACAGCCGCGCCGCAAGGTCGCCGTCGACGATGCCGATGGTCTTGCCTTCGAGATCGGACATGGTCGCGATGCCGCGGCTCTTGCGCGCGATGATCGCGTAGGGCGCCTTGTTGTAGAGCACGAACACCGCCTTGACCGCGGGTCCGTTCTCCTTGTCGCGGTAGCGTATCAGCGCGTTGAGGTCGGCCAGCGCCATGTCGCTGCTGCCCGATGCGACGCGCGCGATGGCGTCGGGCGAGCCGGCCGCCTGGCCGGTGGTGACGGTGAGGTTTTCCGCGCGAAACAGCCCCCGGACGGAGGCCAGCACGAACGGCGCCGCTGTGCCGTCGATCGCGCGGTCGAACGAAAAATACAGGGCCGAGGCGGCTGACCCGGGCGTGGCGCCGGCGCAGACGGACACCAGCAGCGCCAGCGACAGCAGCGTCTTGCGGAGGAGGCGATACGGGATATTCGGCATGCGCGGCACTTGGTCTTGTTGACGCGGTTTTTGAGCATCCGCTGTGTTGGTATGATGACAGGCACACAGGCGTCTGTCCGTCACCTTTTGGCCCTTTGGGGCGGAGTTTGCCGCAATTTCGCCTTTTGTCGTTCAGCTTGCATTCGGATTCAGGAACCTAATGTAATGATTAAGGTTATCCTCCAACTGGCCTGTTCAGGCCAGGGATGACCCATAAGGACGTTGAAATGCTTATTCGTAAGACTTCGCCTTCGCCTTTCACCCGAGCTGTTGTTCTGGCGACGGCTGCTGCGCTGGTCTTGACCGTGGCTGTACCGCCG
>JAGVII010000820.1 GCA_020056155.1 Afipia sp. | reverse complement strand
TGTCGTAAAGTGTGTCGATCAGGGTGATGAACCGTTTGGCGTAGTTGCGATGCTCGTAGTTCATCGCCGGAATCCGGTCGATGATCAGCGTATGATAATCGTGCGCGAGTCGCAGATAGTCCGAGGCGCCAAGCGGTTTCTCGCACAGATCCGCAAACGAGAATCGCGCGACGCCGTGCGCCGAATGCGGAACGTGCAGCACGCGTCCCTTGACCGTGATGTCGCACGGCCGGTCGGCGGCGCCGCCGGTAAGTTTGGTCCAGGCCTTGTCGAGCGCGGCATCGGCCGACGCATCGGCGGGGACCAGCCACATCTTGATGCCCGCAAGTTTCTCCATCCGGAAATCGGTGCGCGCGTCGAGCCGCAGCACCTCCATCCGCTCCTTGAGCTGCGCGACAAACGGCAGAAACAGCGCGCGATTGAGGCCGCCCTTGTAGAGATCGTCGGGCGCGACATTCGAGGTTGCGACAACCACTGTTCCCAGTTCGAACAGCCGGCCAAACAGCCGGCCGAGAATCATCGCGTCCGCAATGTCGGTGACGTGAAATTCATCGAAGCATAGCAGCCACGCTTCCTCAAAGATCGACGCCGCCGTCAGCCGCACCGGATCGGTGTCGGCGATTTCCTGCCGGGCGATCTTCTGGCGAAAGCCGTGAATCCGCTCGTGAACGTCGGCCATGAATTCGTGAAAATGTGCGCGGCGCTTGTGCGCGACCGCGCTCTCGCTGAAGAACAGGTCCATCAGCATGGTCTTGCCGCGTCCGACCTCGCCATGAATGTAAAGGCCGCGCAACGGGACCGCGTCCTTGTCGGCGAACAGGCGTTGCAGCAGGCCGCCGCGGCCGGGACGGTAACCGGCCAGCCGCGCCTCCAGCGCGGAAAAGGCTTCGACGGTCCGGGCCTGCGCCGGATCTGCCTCGATGGTGCCCGCGGCAACCAGCGCCTGATAATGCCGACGGAACGAGGCGGGAGTGGGAGCGTTCATGGCCCGCTACCCGCCAGAACGAGCCGGAAAATGCAAGACTACAAAGGTGAGGGGTGGCTCTCTATGCGCTCAGCGCATAGGCGTCTTCGACCACGTAAGGTCCGCCACCCACCGACGCGCGCGACGAGAACAGCACGAACCGGGAGGCCATGAAGCTGCGGGTCGGAAAGTACCCCCGCACCGACAGATAGTCCGCCACGTCCCGATTTGATGCATCCCGCAGCCGCGCCAGCGTCACGTGGGGGATAAACTTGCGCCCCTCCGGGTCGAAGCCGAACCGCTGCATCAGCCGTTCAAGCTCCGCCTGCAACTCCATCAGCGGACGACTTGGTACAACCGATGCCACCACAGCGCGCGGTTTTTTGCCGCCGAAGCTGGACAGGCCCTGCAGCGCGACCTCGAACGGCTTGCGGTTGATCCGCTCCAGCGTCGAAGCGATTTCATTGGCCGCGGGGCCGTCGATGTCGCCGATGAAACGCAATGTGACGTGATAATTTTCGGGATCGATCCAGCGGGCGCCCGGCAGGCCCCCGCGTAAGCTCGAGAGCGTCTGGCCGATATCCGGGGGAATTTCCAACCCGGTGAACAAGCGCGGCATCACGAATCTCCTCGATGCAAAAGAGGATCACGAATCACCTGAGGTCTTTTTTACCGCAGCACGATGACAGTGCGAAGCGACCATCGCGGGAACAACAACAAATCCCCTCAGGGCTTGGCTGTCTGCAACGCACGATCTTTCAAAAATGCCTCCACTGTGGGCAGAATCCGATCGACCACGACGTCGACACCCGCGGCAGTCGGATGCAATCCGTCAGGCTGGGTCAGCTTCGCCTCGGTGGCCACGCCATCGAGAAAGAACGGATAAAGCGGCACTTTGTGACTTTTGGCGAGGTCGGGATAGATGCTGTTGAACCTCGCCGTGTACTCCGCGCCGTAGTTCGGCGGCGCATACATCCCGCACAACAAAACAGCGATGTTGCGTGCCTTCAGCTTGTTGAGAATCTCGTCGAGCGCGCCGCGCGCCACCTTCGGATCGACGCCGCGCAGGGCGTCGTTGGCGCCGAGTTCGACAATCACAGCCTCGGTGCCGGGCGGGATCGACCAGTCGAGCCGGGCCAGGCCGCCGGTCGTGGTATCGCCGGAGACGCCGGCGTTGTGAATGTCGGTGGCGATGCCCTTGTCGGCGAGGGCTTTCTGCAACCGCACCGGAAACGCCGCCGAAGCCGGCAAGCCGTAACCGGCCGTCAGTGAATCGCCCAGAACGGCAAGCTTGATCGGCTTCACATCTTTGACATCTGACTGGACAGATGCCGTTTGAGCCGAGGCTGGCCCCGACATCGCCATCATTGCCCCCGTTGCTGCGACGATGAATGCTCTAAAGAGCATCTCGACCGCGCCGCCGAAACCCCCATATGAAAGAACCATGGACAGTCTCATTGAACCCTCGCCGCGCGCCGGTCTCGAACCGGACACCATTTCCATTTCAAACGTCAATCTCTCGCTGGGCAGCGGTGCCGCGCGCGTTCACATCCTCAAGGATGTGAGCCTGCGCGTCGCGCCCGGTGAAGCCGTCGGCCTGATCGGCCCCTCAGGGTCGGGCAAGTCCACGCTGCTGATGGTGATGGCGGGGCTCGAACGTCCTGACAGTGGAGAGGTGGTGGTCAACGGCGTCGCGTTCAATGCCCTCGACGAGGACGGCCTTGCACGCTTCCGTGGCCGCCATGTCGGCATCGTGTTCCAGTCGTTTCATCTGATCCCGACCATGACGGCGCTCGAGAACGTCGCGGTGCCGCTCGAACTCGCAGGCCGCGCCGATGTGAATGCTCGCGCCGCGCAGGAACTTGCCAGCGTCGGACTCGGCGAGCGGCTGCATCACTATCCTTCGCAACTGTCGGGGGGCGAACAGCAACGCGTCGCGCTGGCGCGCGCGATGGCGCCAGATCCCGCCATTCTCGTCGCCGATGAGCCGACCGGAAATCTCGACGAGGCCACCGGCAAACAGATTGTCGATCTTCTGTTCGCCAAGCACCTCGAGCGCGGCATGACCCTCGTGCTGGTCACGCACGACACCGCACTGGCACAGCGCTGCGATCGGGTGGTGCGGTTGCGCTCGGGCCGTATCGACGGCCCGGCGACCGACCGGCACTGGATCGAGACGGCATCCCGATGAGCACAACCACGGACACCGCACCGCGCGGCGGCACGCTGTCGCTGGCAATCCGTTTTGCCTTGCGCGAGTTGCGCAGCGGGCTGCGTGGATTCTATGTCTTCATCGCCTGCATCGCGCTCGGGGTCATGGCGATCGCGGGCGTCGGCTCGGTCGCCGGAAGCCTCAGTGCCGGACTGGACCATCAGGGGCGCACGTTACTCGGCGGCGACGCATCCTTCTCGCTGATCCAGCGGGAAGCCTCTAGGGAGGAGCGCGCCTTTCTCGATGCCCACGGCAAGATTTCGGCAACAGCGATCATGCGCGGCATGGCGCGCTCGCCGAGCGGCGAGTTCGCGCTGGTCGATCTGAAGGCCGTCGATGGCAACTATCCGATGCTCGGGACCGTTTCGCTTGAGCCGACAATGCCGGTCCCGGATTTGCTGGCCCGGCGCGACGGCACGTTCGGCGCGGGCGCCGACGCGGTGCTGCTGGCGCGCCTCGGCCTCAAGACCGGAGATCGCGTGACCGTCGGCAAGGCGACATTCGAAATTCGCGCCATCGTGCAGGCCGAGCCCGACAAGCTTGCGGGCGGTGTCGGCCTCGGACCACGATTGCTGATCAGCGAAGATGCGCTGCGCGCGACCGGCTTGCTGCAGCCGGGCACGCTGGTGCGCTGGATGTATCGCCTCCAGTTGCCGGGCACAGCCTCCGGCGACGAGCGCGCCACGCAATCTGTCATCGATGCCGCACAGAAGGCGCTGCCGGAAGCCGGCTGGGAAGTCCGCACCCGCGGCAACGCGTCGCCGCAACTTGAGCGCAACATCACGCGGTTCACGCAATTTCTCACGCTTGTGGGGCTTGCGGCCCTGCTTGTTGGCGGCGTCGGCGTCGCCAATGCGATCAAGAGCCATCTCGACGAGCGCCGCGACGTGATCGCGACCTTCAAGGCGCTCGGCGCAACAGGCCGCGAGGTGTTTACAATCTACCTCGTGCAGGTCATGGCGCTGGCGATCCTCGGATCACTGATCGGGCTCGCCATCGGCGCAGCCTTGCCCTTCATCATCGTTGGCCTGTTCGGCAATATTCTGCCGCTTCCGGTGGAAGCGACATTTCACGCCGGCGAACTGGCGCTCTCATTCGTCTACGGCCTCCTGACCGCGCTGGCCTTCGGATTATGGCCGCTCGGCCGCGTTCATGACGTGCCGGTGGCGGCCTTGTTCCGCGAAGGCGTGACGTCCGAATTTCACTGGCCGCGCCAGCGCTATCTCGTCCTGATGGGCTCGGTGATCGTGCTGCTGATCGCGATAGCGATCGGGCTCGCCTATGACAAGCGCGTGGCGGCCGTGTTCGTCGCCTCATCGATCGGCGTGTTCGCCGTGCTTCGCGCTGTCGCCTCGGTGCTGATGGCGCTGGCAAGAAATTTGCCGCGCGCCCGCTTCACCATGCTGCGGCTGGCCATCGCCAATATCCACCGCCCCGGCGCGCTGACGCCATCGGTCGTGATGTCGCTTGGCCTCGGCCTCGCGGTGCTGGTGACGATCACACAGATCGACGGCAATCTGCGGCGGCAGTTCTTGGCCGCCTTGCCCGAACACGCGCCGTCGTTCTACTTCATCGACATCCCAGCGGCGGAGGCGCCGCGTTTCAGCGAATTCCTCAAGCGCGCCGCCCCGGCGGCAAACGTGGAAACCGTGCCCATGCTGCGCGGGCGCATCGTGGCTGTAAAGGGTATCAGGGCCGAAGATCTCAAGCCGTCGGTAGATTCTGCCTGGGTGCTGCAAAGCGACCGCGGCCTGACCTATACCGGCGAAGTTCCGCGCGGCTCGACGGTCGTCGACGGCACATGGTGGGACGCCGACTATAGTGGTCCGCCGCTGGTGTCGCTCGAGAAGAAGATCGCCGACGGCCTCGGCGTGAAGGTCGGCGACGACATCACCGTGAACGTGCTGGGCCGCGACATCACCGCCAGGATCAGCAATCTGCGCACCGTGGACTGGCAAAGCCTCGGCATCAATTTCGTCCTGGTGTATTCGCCGAAGGCTTTCGCAGGCGCCCCCCATACCGATATCGCAACACTCACCGAGGCCAGCTCAACCGCGGCAGGCGACGCCAGGCTCATCAAGGACATCGCCGCCGCCTTCCCCATGGTCACCAGCGTCCGGGTGCGCGAGGCGCTCGATTCAATCGGGAAAGTCGTGACCAACCTCGTGCTGGCGGTCCGGGGCGCCAGTGCGGTGACTTTGATCTCGGCCATCCTGGTGCTGGGTGGCGCACTCGCCGCGGGGCACCGGCACCGGGTCTATGACGCGGTGATTCTCAAAACCCTCGGCGCAACCCGTGCACGGCTGCTGGGCGCCTATGCCCTGGAATACCTGCTGATCGGTTTCGCCACGGCCGTGTTCGGGGTGGCGGCCGGATCGATCGCCGCCTGGCAGATCGTGACCCGGCTGATGACCCTGGGCTTCGTCTGGCAGGCCGGCAGCGCCGCCCTTGTGGTCCTGGCGGCGCTTGCGGTTACGGTCGGATTGGGGCTGGCCGGAACATTACTCGCGCTTAACCAAAAACCGGCGACCGTGCTCCGTAACTTATGACAATTTGTAGCAGCAGATAGCGGGTTTTGCGACAAACAGCCGCGCGTCCATGCTTGC
>JAGVII010000673.1 GCA_020056155.1 Afipia sp. | reverse complement strand
GCGACTGGTGGGATTGCCGCTGAATTTGTATTTCGTGGTTCATTCAGTTTGGTATTTGCCGGGAAGCTGCCGTGAACAAGCCCGTTATCCTGTCCGAAGACACCCTCGTTGCGCCCATCGTCGTCGATGCACCGGCGACGCCGGCTCCGGCCGCGCCTGCGTTCGCCGTCATCGGCGCCATCAGCTTCTCGCATCTTCTCAACGACCTGATGCAATCGCTGATCCCGTCGGTCTATCCGATCCTGAAGGATAACTACGCGCTCGACTTCGGCCAGATCGGGATGATCACGCTGGCCTTCATGTTCACCTCGTCGCTGTTGCAGCCGCTGATCGGCGCCTACACTGACAAGTATCCGAAGCCGTTCTCGCTCGCGCTCGGCATGGGCTTCACCTTCGCCGGGCTGATCCTGCTCAGCGTCGCGCATCATTACTGGGTGATCCTGCTGGCCGCCGGTCTGGTCGGCACCGGCTCTGCGGTCTTCCATCCGGAATCCTCGCGCATCGCGCGGATGGCGTCGGGCGGCCGCGTCGGCATGGCGCAATCGGTGTTTCAGGTCGGCGGCAATCTCGGCACGGCGGTCGGCCCGGTGCTGGCGGCGCTCATCATTGTGCCGTTCGGGCAGGGCAGCATCGCGTGGTTTTCGCTGGTTGCGGCGCTGGCCATCGGCGTGTTGTGGCGGATCGGGCGCTGGTATCAGCCGCGCATCGCGCAGCGCAAGAGCGCCCATACGTCGTTGCCGGAAGACGGGCCGTCTTCGGCGCGGACCGTGGTTGCGCTCACTGTGCTGATGGCGCTGCTGTTCTCGAAGACGTTCTACACCGCGAGCATCGGCAGCTATTACACCTTCTTCCTGATGCAGAAGTTCGGCGTCAGCACGCAGGCGTCGCAGCTTTATCTGTTCCTGTTTCTGGGCGCGAGCGCGGTCGGCGTGTTCTTCGGCGGCCCGCTGGGCGATCGCTTCGGCCGCAAGTACGTGATCTGGTTTTCGATCATCGGTGCGCTGCCGTTTACGCTCGCGCTGCCTTATGTCGACCTCTACTGGAACGCGGTGCTGAGCATCGTGATCGGCTTCATCATCTCGTCGGCGACACCCGCGATCATCGTCTACGCGCAGGAACTGATGCCGCATCGCCTCGGCATGATCTCCGGCCTGTTCTACGGCATGGCGTTCGGGTTCGGCGGCATCGGCGCCGCGGTGCTCGGCCAGGTCGCGGACTGGAAGGACATCAACTTCGTCTATCAGATCTGCGCATTCCTGCCGGCGATCGGCCTGCTCGCGGTCTTCCTGCCGCAGATCAAGCGCCACAAGCTCTGACCCTCTTCGTCATTGCGAGGAGCGCAGCGACGAAGCAATCCATCTTTGCGTTCTTGCCGATGTTCTGGATTGCTTCGCTACGCTCGCAATGACGCAAGATGTCTACGGCTCGTCGCCATCTTGCGTCAGCATCCCTGACTCATCCGTCAACACATCGTTAGGATTTGCGGCGCGCGGTGCCTCACGCGTTACGGAAGTATTTACCGTCTCGCTTAAGCCGCATTAAAAATCACGGTTAAGAATTAGGGTTAAGTGGCGCTTAAGCATTTGGTGGCATTGTCCGGCCTGTGAGTTTTGTGTGTGAGGCCGTGTTGCCTCACCGGGGAAAGGACCGGACCAATGCGTACTCTCAAGAACCTGATTGCCGCAGGAGCGGCGTCATTGATTTCATCGGCCGCGCTCGCTGCCGACCTGCCGCCACCGCCCATGTATGTCCCGCCTCCGGTCGAGGACTTCGGCGGCTGGTATCTGCGCGGCGATATCGGATTCAGCAATCAGCAAGTGAAGCGCCTCGACAACGCGCTCTACTACACCCCTGGAACGACCGTGCAGAACACCGGCCTCGGCTTTGACACCGCTGGCATCTTCGGCCTCGGCGCCGGCTATCGCTTCAACAACTGGTTCCGCGCTGACGTGACCGGTGAGTACCGCGGCAAGTCGAACTTCCACGGCACCGACATTGTGTCGTTCAACGGTGTGCCGACAAGCACCAACACCTACACCGGCAGCAAGTCCGAGTGGCTGGTT
>JAGVII010000382.1 GCA_020056155.1 Afipia sp. | reverse complement strand
GGACGTCAATCGCGAGCCTTACGAGCTCGATCCGCGCATGTTTGCGGGCCGGCTCCCGAGCTTCGCGAACACACGCTCGATGCGGGTTGCGGGCGGCCTGGGGACAATTCCCCGCGTGGTCGGCGACGGCCAGGAGATCTATTTCGAGCGCCTCGATGTCGAGGATGCGCTGAACCGGATCGAAGCGCTCTACAAGCCCTATCACCGCGCGCTGCGCCGCCTCATCAACAAGGCTCATCAGGCGTTCGGCACGGTTGTGCTGGTCGATTGCCATTCGATGCCATCGGTCGGCGTATCGCGTGACGAACCCAAACGCCCCGACGTGGTGATCGGCGACCGCTACGGCACGAGCTGCGCGAGTCTGTTGCCTGATGTTGTCGAGGAAACGCTGACGGCGCAGGGTTATTCGGTCGGCCGCAACAAGCCGTATGCAGGAGGCTTCATCACCGAACACTACGGCAACCCGGCCAGCGGACTGCATACGATTCAGCTCGAACTCAATCGCGCGATCTACATGGACGAGCGGCGCCGCGAGCGGGGACCGCGATTCCGCAAGGTGGCTGATAGTTTCATCGTGCTCGCCGAGGCATTGGCCGCGATCCCGCTCGACAGTCTCGGGCCATTCCAGGCTGCTGCCGAATAGACCTCACGCGCCGTAGACCTGTGTGCGTTGTCGGTACTTGTTGTCGGTACCTGGCTCATTGAAGGATCGCTGCTGGCCTCCTCGTCGCCGGACCAAGAAAAAAGGGCCACTTGCGAAAGCAAGTGGCCCAAGTCTAGGGAGGAAACGCCCAAGGAGGGCAGCGATAACGCGAGGCGCTATCGCACCGCAACAATATGCAACCGCAGCGCACTCAGGGCAAGTATTTTTAAAGATTTAGTCATGCTTCGAACGCATAACAGACTTGCGACCAAAATCATGGCTAAATCGCAAATATGCGATGAATTACAGTTAGTTATACGAAAATAGACTGCTCCATAACTGCCGGAAAAGCCGAAAATCTCGCCCATGAAATGAATCAGAGATACTATATTTGGTCTGAGGGACTTTCACTTCGGCCTTCGCTTTGGAATCGAGAAGTAAGGAATGAACTCTTCGGTTAGTCGCGAGCGATCCAAATTTGCGGCAATCAACTTCGCGTCCGTACTCTGACTAGGGCCGTGGCCGGTTCGCATCTACACTTCCCGGCACTCCCAGCCGCTTCAAAGGAATCCCAGTGACGGTTATCGATTTCACCGCCTTTATCGGACGACTGGCGACCGCTTCGGGCGACACCATCCTTCCCTTCTTCCGCACCTCGCTAAGCGTGGAGAACAAGAACGTCGGTCGCGACCTCGATCCGGTCACCGAAGCCGACCGCGCCGCCGAGGCCGTGATGCGCCGGATGATCAAGGACAGCTTTCCCTTGCACGGTATCGTCGGCGAGGAGTTCGGATCGGAACGTGCCGATGCGGAGTATGTCTGGGTGCTCGATCCGATCGACGGCACCAAGTCCTTCATCGCCGGCTTGCCGATCTGGGGGACGCTGATCGCGCTGATGCATAACGGCGCGCCGGTGTTCGGAATGATGCATCAGCCCTATATCGGCGAGCGCTTCAGCGGCGACGGCGGCTCCGCGCGCTATGAAGGGCCTTCCGGCAAGCGCAAATTGTTGGTGCGGCGCTGCGCGTCGCTGGCGGATGCAACGCTGTTCACCACCAGCCCCCGCCTGATGAAGGCGCCGGACCGCGCCCTGTTCGAGCGCGTCGAAGCCAGCGTGCGGCTGTCGCGCTACGGCGGCGATTGCTACGCCTATTGCATGCTCGCGGCAGGTCATCTCGATCTCATCATCGAGACCGAGCTGAAATCGTACGACGTTGCCGCCTTGATCCCCATCGTCACGGGCGCCGGCGGCATCATCACCACATGGGACGGCAAGCCCGCGCAGTCCGGCGGACGCATCGTCGCGGCCGGCGACAAGCGCGTTCATGATGCGGCGATGAAACTGCTCGGCGGCCAGGGGACTTGATGGCGCCGCAGCATTACGCTTTCGCAAACGCCTTCAGGTGATCCGCCAGTTGCTGCACCGGCCGGGGCAATGACTGCCGGCCACGCGTGCAGATCGCAAGCCTGCGGCTGGTCCATGGATCGGTCATCCGGACCGCTTTGATCCGGGTTGACCGGCTGTAACGGCGCGCGGCCGCGTCCGGAATGATCGCAAGACCGACACCGGCTTCCACCATCTGGCAGATCGCATCGAAGCCTCTTAGTCGCGCCCGTATCCTCAGGCGGACTCCCAGTTTCGCGGCCTGCATCGCAATGTGATTCTGCAACGCACTGGTTTCGGTGAGACCGACGAAATCGCGCGCCGCGACGTCGCGAAAATTCGTCTGCCGCCGACGCGCGATCTCGTCACCCGGCGGCGCGATCAGCACCAGCCGATCGTCGCAGAACGGAAAACGCTGAAGCCCCTCCGGTAGCATGGTCTCGACGGCAAGACCGATATCGGCCGCGCCCGACGCCAGCGCTGTGGCGATCTCCGCGCTCTCGCGTTCCTCCACGTCGATGCTGATGGCGGGATACTTCGCAAGAAACGACGCGAGCGCCTTCGGCAGATGCTCGCTCGCACCGGACGTGTTGGCGAGCATGTGAATGCGCGCCTTCAGGCCTCGCGCATAGGCGGTGAGTTCGCCCCGCATCGCCGCCACCTGATGCAGCACGACGCGGGCATGATCGAGCAGGCTTTCACCCGCCGCCGTGAGCCGGACGCCGCGCCGTTGCCGTTCGAGCAGCGGCACGCCGAGCGCCGCTTCCATGCCCTTGATGCGCGCGCTGGCCGATGCCAGCGCCAGCGCCGAGCGCTCTGCACCGTGGGTAATGCTGCGCGTTTCGGCGACCGCCACGAACAGCCGCATGTCCACCAGATCAAAATGCATGGCCTGGGCCCTTTACACGGCCTTCGCCAAACCCGAAGGCTAATTCCGTATTCTCCAGATTGTGCAGTTTGCCGCTGCCGGTCAATGTGCACTTCATGTCCAGCGCAATGTCAGATCCGATTCTCATCGTCACCATCGCCGCGGTGTTTCTCCTTGCGGGCTTCGTCAAGGGCACCATCGGCCTGGGCCTGCCGACCGTGGCGATGGGCCTTCTCGCGACGCGGATGCCGCCGGCGCACGCGCTCGCCATCGTGATCGCGCCAGCCATTGTCACCAACATCTGGCAGACGTTCGTCGGCCCCTACCTGCGCGACATCGTGCGCAGGCTGTGGCCGCTGATGCTCGCGACGATGATCGGCATCTGGCTCGGCGCTGGACTGATGACCGGTCCCTATGCGCGCTACGGCACCATCGTGCTTGGTGTGCTGCTGGTGATCTACGCGATCATCGGCCTGTCCAAAGTCCGCTTCAGCGTGGCGCGCCGGAACGAGAAATGGGTTGGCGGCATCGTCGGACTGGTCACGGGCGTCATTTCGGCGGCAACCGGCGTGCAGGTGATCCCCTCGATGCCCTTCATGCAGGCCATCGGGATGGAAAAGGACGAGCTTGTACAGGCGCTCGGCGTGTTTTTCACCACGGCGACTGTGGCGCTGGCGTTCAATCTCACCAGCGCGGGATTGCTGAATGCGACGGTGGCCATCCCCGGCCTTGTTGCGATGATCGCGGCCTTTGCCGGCATGTATCTCGGTCAGCTTCTGCGTTCGCGGATGGACGCTGACACGTTCCGGCGCTGGTTTCTGATCGCCATGCTGGTGCTCGGCCTTTATCTGGCGGGCGACATGCTGGCGAAAATTCACACCTAGAGCTTAAACACGTTGTTCCGGAAAACCAGTGCTCGGACAGCGAGATCGTGCTACGGCTTCCAGCATGCTCCGAATAACCCGCGACATCACGATCGACGAGAAAGACCTCGACATCGCCTTTGTCCGCGCCTCCGGGCCGGGCGGGCAGAACGTCAACAAGCTCTCGACCGCGGCGCAGTTGCGCTTCGATGTCAGCCGCGTACCGCTCGCGCCCGATATCATGGAGCGCCTGATTTCGCTCGCGGGCCAGCGCATGACCAAGGACGGCGTCATTGTCATTCACGCGCAACGGTATCGCACCCAGGAGCGCAACCGTGCCGACGCCATCGACCGGCTGCTGGAATTGTTGCGCGAGGCCGCCGTTCGCCCGAAGCCGCGCCGCGCCACCCGGCCCACGCTCGGCTCCAGGATACGCCGCCTCGACGGCAAGAAGCGCCGCAGCGACGTCAAGGCCAAGCGCAACACGCGCAGCTTCGACGAATGAAAATTAGCGGGTAAAATATCGCTGTTCGGCCGTACAATCGGGCCGGTCCCCGGATAAGGTGCGCCGGATCAGCGAATCGCCCCGGAACATCAATGCCCGTCCGCCAATTGCCCATTCAGATCGTCAACCGCATCGCCGCCGGCGAAGTGGTGGAGCGGCCTGCAAGCGCGGTGAAGGAGTTGGTGGAAAACGCCATCGACGCCGGTGCGTCACGCGTCGACATCTTCACCGAAGGCGGCGGCCGCCGGCGCATCGCTATCACCGACGACGGCGCGGGCATGACGCGCGACGATCTCGCGCTCTCGGTCGATCGCCACGCCACCTCGAAACTCGACGATGAGGATCTGCTGCGCATCCGCACGCTGGGCTTTCGCGGCGAAGCGCTGCCGTCGATCGGCGCGGTGTCAAAACTCAACATCACCACGCGCCACGCCAGCGAACCTCATGCATGGACGTTGGGTGTCGATGCCGGAGCGAAGTCCGATATTATTCCGGCGGCATTGACCGCGGGAACGCGCGTCGAAGTCAGCGATCTGTTTTACGCGACGCCGGCGCGGCTGAAGTTTCTCAAAACCGACCGCACCGAAGCCGAAGCTGTCCGCGAAGTCGTGCGCCGCCTCGCGATGGCCAGGCACGATATCGCATTTTCATTGTCCGGCGAGGAACGCGC
>JAGVII010000522.1 GCA_020056155.1 Afipia sp. | reverse complement strand
GGATCGTGACGCCGCGTGAGCTTTCCGCCATACGTTCGGCTCCGGCATTGGTGGCGTCGGCAAGGATCGCTGCCATCAGCGCTGCCTCGTCGTTTGCCGTCTCACCGGTACGATAATGCGTGAAGCTGACGAGGAATTTGGTCCAGCTTTGCACCTCGGCAAGCAGGCTGGTGATCCTGATCCGTGGCACCAGAACATATAGTCGGCGGCTGAGCGCGACGATGCTGTCGCGCTCCTCCTCGCGGATCGGCGAGATCGACAGGCCCTTGTCGGAAATCGCTGCATCCGGAATAGCATTGGCAGCCGCCGCCTTTGCCAGCTCTTTCAGCTTCGCATCGAGCGTGGCGGTCCGTTCTGCTCGCCATTCGGCAAAGCTGTCGGGGAGTGCGAGCCCGAGCCGCCCCTCGGCGCGCATCAGCTCGAAGATCGGCCGAGGCAGAAGATAATCCTCGAAACTGCGCCATGCCCGGCTGCCTTCGACCCAGATGTCACCGGCCCTCAGACGCTCTCGCAGGTGAACGAGGACCGCCACTTCCCAGGCGCGCAGGTCGATATCGGCACTGTTCGGGCGCACGCAGCGTCGCCATTTGCGGGTCAGAAAGGCGAGCGGCACCTGCGCCGGCAATTTCCGGCCGCCATAGAGCGCGCGCAGATGGTCCACTGCTACAAGGATCGGATCATCAGCACGAAACGACCGGAACGAGAACGTGCGGAACATCAGTCTGCCCAGCTTGCGCAACGATTTGTGCCGCTTGATGAGCTCGTCGAATTCGTTACTGCGATCAGGGTGGACGACAGATCTGGCTGCCGCCATGCTGGCGACCAATCCGTCCCAGCCGAGGGAGGCTGCGATCGCCGATGCAAGATCGGTTTTGCTCGCACGAGCGGCCAGAAGCGCCTCGCCGAGCTTGAGATGCTCAAGCGCCACCCCATCAAGAACCTCGGCCTCTTTTAGCCGGCGTTCCGTGCGGCTGATCTCGGCCTTGCGGCGGTTGCTCCCAATCATTTTGCAGAACATGTCGATCGTCAGGTCGGTGATCGACGCCTGTCTCTCGATGACGAAGGCGGCCAGCGTGGCGTAGCGACGTTCGGATGTCAGGCGTCGTATCTCCCGGGCATGCAGAATGCGTGCATCCCTGGCGATGATGCCGTAGCGATTGGCATGGATCGTCTTGCGACGGTCGTCGGGAATGGCGGCTGAGCGCAATACCTCGAGGCGGGCGATCAAGCCTTTGAGGTTCTTCAGCTTCGCCCCTTCAGGTGCTTCCGCAATCCAGCCAAGGTGGCTCCGATCGCCGGCCCGCTCAGCGAGGAGCTGATCAAGCGCCTCGATCGAAGGCTGCTCCAGATCCCGGATCAATTCGCGATAGGCTTGTCGACGCGCCGCCGCCCGGCCGGCCAGTGCCAGACGGATCAGCAGCTCCGGCATAGGAACGAGCAACTTTCGTTCCTTCAAGGCTTCGATCACGGCCTTGGCGATCGGCGCACCTTGTTCAGTGGCCGCCGCCTCGCGTGCCGCCGCCGTTATCAACTCGCGATAGTCACTCGTCCGGACAGGCTGAAGCTCCAGTGCAGAGACGATCTCGCGCGCGTGTTCCCGGCGCGTTTCGTCGCGCTGGGCGTAGAACTCGAACACTGCAGGGTCGATGCCCAGCTGGTCGGCGACAACAGAGACAACCGCCTGAGGTGGAACTTCGCCTATTCGCAGCAGACGGCCCAGATCACGCACCAGTGCGAGTTGGATCGCAAAGCCAAGCCGATTATGCGACCGGCGATGTTCCTTGACGAAGACAATATCCTCGGAAGTCAGTGCATAGCGCGCTTGCGCATCTTCATAAGCTTCGGGTGGTTCGAATAAAACGGCACGCGATTGCTCATCGAGAAACGCCATCAGCCACGGTCACTCGTCAAACTACGGTTTCGGGCGTGCCGGTCTTGCCGGGGCCTGTCCATCCAGTCCGCTTCAACGTGTCGATCAAGGTCGAGCGCGCCACCTTGAACGTCCGGCACACGGACGCCTTGCTGGCGCCAGCTTCCAAAGCAGCTAGAACCTGCTCGACCTTTTCCGCATCGATCGTTGGAGGTCTCCCGCCCTTACGGCCACGTCGGCGAGCCGCCGCCAGGCCGGCATTGACCCGCTCGGTGATCAGCACTCTCTCGTATTCTGCAAGCGAGCCGAACAGGTTGAACAGAAACGCGCCGTGCGAATTCGTGGTGTCGATCGCCTCCGTGAGAGATCGGAAGGCGACACCACGTTCCTTCAAATCCTCGACGATACGGATCAAGTGGGAGAGTGACCGGCCTAACCGATCTATCTTCCAGACGACCAGGACATCGCCTTCGCGCAATTCGCCGAGGCATGCCTTCAGACCCGGCCGGTCATCACGCGCTCCGGAAGCGCGATCCTGATGGAGATGGCGCTCATCGACCCCGGCCGCGAGCAGGGCATCGCGCTGCAAGGCAACCGACTGGCGCTCGTCACTACTCGATACCCGCATGTAACCGATCAACATGTGCGACAAACCTCAAATCAGGTGTTGCCGCACAGCCTAACATTCCGACAGGGTTTGTCGCGCAAAAAATGGCCCTATTGCGTGGCCAGTTTGCCCCGCGATCACGGTGAGCGGAAATCATGTGTTTCCCGTCACCTGCAAAATGCCCTTAGCGTGTATTAATGTAGAAATGACCACAGAGCCCCTTGTCGCATG
>JAGVII010000304.1 GCA_020056155.1 Afipia sp. | reverse complement strand
GTCGAATCTTTCGGGTTCTGGTGATTTCGCCGTCGTCGGCATCGAATTCCTTGTGCAGGCAGACGAATTTCCGCAACTGCAAGCCGTGCGGCAGTGCACTGTTAACGTGCTTCACCGCGGCGGCGATCAGGGCGATGACCTGCGGCTTCTGCGACAGGTCGGCATAGGAGATGTAGGAAATGCCGCGCAGTTCGGCCCAAAGGCCGACAGCTTCCTTGTCGATGCAAATAATGGCTGACAGCGTATCGCGGCCGCTTCCGAGTACCGCAGCATCCTTAATGTACGGACTGAACTTGAGCCGGTTCTCAATATAGTTGGGAATATAGCGCTCGCCCTTCGCGGTGTGCACGATGTCCGACAGGCGCCCCAGCACCACGAGGTGCCCGTCAGGTTCGAGGTAACCTGCATCTCCGGTGTGTAACCAGCCGTCTTCGAGGCTTTCGCGCGTGGCCTCGTCCTGCTTGAAGTATCCGCTGAACACGCTGCCCGAGCGGACCAGGATTTCGCCGGCGTCGCTTATCCGGATATCGACGCCCGGCAGGGGACGTCCGACGGTGTGGAGCCTTACCTCGTTGAGATCCTGGATGGCATTGTAGGCACTGGTTTCAGTCTGGCCATAGAGTTGGCGCAATTTGATGCCGAGCGCGCGGTAAAAGACGAACGTATCCTCGCCCATCGCTTCACCGCCGGTGAAGGCGCCACGCAGCCGGGTCAGGCCGAATTGGTCCTTGATCGGTCCATAGACCAGCCACTCGCCTATTGGGCTCAACAACCACTGCTTGAGTGTCGGCTGACCGCCTTCGAGCTTGCGTTTTTCGGCTGAAATGGCCAACGCCATAAAAAACTTGTAGACCAGCCTCTTCAGCCACGAGGAATCTTCCATGCGCACCTGGATGGTGGTCAATAGATTGTCCCAGCTGCGCGGTGCGGCCAGATAGAAAGTCGGCGCAATCTCGCGCAGGTTTTGCAGCACGGTCTCCTGCCGCTCTGGAATATTGATCGTGAAGTGCAGGGCGATTCCGGCGCCCATCGTCACCGCGAAGTCGCCAACCCAGGCCATCGGCAGATAGGCCAGAATGCTCTCGCCGAACTGGAACGCTCCGCCTCGATAGGCATTTCGAACGCCGGCCAACAGGTTACGATGCGACAGCACCACCCCCTTGGGCTTGCCGGTGCTCCCGGAGGAATGCACGAACACGGCCGGGCCCTCGGGCTGCGCGCGGGCGATCAGCTCGTTTCGGAGATTGGGGTTGCGGATGACTAGCTCCGCGCCCTTTGCCTGAAGCGTGTCCCATGAGATCAGGCCTGGATTGGCGTAAGCGGCCAGTCCACGCGGATCGTCGTAGATAATATGCTCGATCGTCGCGCCTTGCTCGCGCAGATCGAGTATTTTGTCCACTTGTTCCTGGTCTTCGGCCAGCGCGAAACGCGCGCCCGCCTCATGAACGAAGTGGCGAATTTCATCGAGGGTTGCATCGGGGAAGGCCGGCATCGCGTACCCACCGAGGGCGCCAGCGGCCAGCATCCCCGCGTAGAGCCGAGGGCGGTTGTCGCCCAGCACCAGCATGACGTCGCCCGCCTTGAAATCCAGTTCTTCGAGACCAGCGGCGCAGCAAAGCACGATCTCGAGCAGCTGCTGCCACGTCGTCTGATTCCAGATGCCCTTGTCTTTCTCGCGCATCGCGACACGATCGGGAAAGACTTCGGCATTCTGCGCCAGAACGCGGATCAGCGTGGTATCGGTTTCGAAATTCCAGGCCAAGGCCGGTTCAGCGCGCGACATGCGCACCCCCGATGTATGCCTCGATCACCCTTGGGTCGGCGACGACGTCGGCCGGCACGCCGCTGCCGATCATTTCGCCATAGTTCAACGCCAGCATGCGATCGCAAATGCCCGTGATGACGTCCATGTGGTGCTCGATCAGCAGCACGGTGACATTGCGTTCATCGCGTGCATCCAGGATGAAGCGCGCCATGTATTCCTTTTCTTCCTGGTTCATCCCCGCCATCGGCTCGTCGAGGATAAGGAAGCTGGGCTCGGCGGCCAAAGCGCGCGCCAATTCGACCCGCTTCTTCAGGCCGATCGGAATCCCGTCGACCAGTTCGTCGCGTACGCCTTCAAGCTGCAGAAAATCGATCACGTCTTCGACCGCGGCGCGGTTCAACGTCTCGTCGCTGCGGGCAAGCCACCAATAGAGCGCCGTACGTCCTACACTGGGTTTCATGTGAATGTGACGGCCCAGAAGGATGTTATCGAGTACGCTCATACCATTGAAGAGCGCCAGGTTCTGGAAGGTGCGGGCAACTCCCAACGTCGCGACATAGTGTGGCGCCAGGCCCGTGATGTCCCGGCCGTTCAGCAGAATATGTCCACGCTGTGGCGGATAAAATCCGGTGATTGCGTTGGTGAGGGTGGTCTTGCCGCATCCGTTGGGGCCGACAAGGCCGAATATCTCGCCGCGCTCGATCCGCATATCGATTCCGTTCAGCGCGACAATGCCGCTAAAGCGTCGCTCGACAGACCGGCATTCGAGTACTGGGGCGTCGCCGCCGCGATCCTTGAGGGTCAACTTGAATCCCGTTTGAAGGTCAATCTGTTAAGAACACTTTCAGTTTCCAAATCTAACGCCTGTTAGGCATTTGGGCAACTGAAGAGTGTGGTGCGGTGCAATTGGCCAAACGACCGTACACGCCTCATTGTGCGAGATATGCGCCCCGCCCACTGGCTAAGAGAACTCGGCTGGTATCGGTCACGCGTACGTCGGCAGTGCTTATCCGGCGCCCCAGTTTGACCACCATGCCGCGAGCGAGAACTGTCCCGCGGGTGGCCGGCCGATGATAATCGACCCGAAGATCTGCCGTAGCACTTACAATACCCCCGGCTGCGCGAACGGCGTAAAGGCCCGTTAAATCGATCAGGGCTGCCAGGATTCCACCGTGAGTTGCTTCGATTGCAGTATTGGCAACAAATTCCTCGCGCCAAGGTAGAGAAATTTCGATTTGTTCACGAGCGACCATGATGGCTTTCAATCCCAGCCACCGGTGGAACGGCGAAATCATCAACGCCTTTTGAAATTCAGCAATAGTCTCTTCGTTGGGGGGGCCAGTCTCATTCACTCGTTCGCTCCTATGTATTTTCTTTCAGCAATCAAGCACTGACATGCCACCACCGGCTATCACTGGTTCATTCCTTCGACAAAGCTCTCACAAAATGGGTCGACTTCGATTGCGGGGCTAATCGTCGCGTGTATCGCCATTACGTTGTGATATCTGCGGTCCTCGAAAGAAACTGACGACGGCCTCAGTAAATGCATCATTTCGATCGCCAACGACCATATGACCCGCGCCGGCAATATCGGTGTACGCAGAGTGGGGAGCAAGTCGAAGAAACTCTTGCGCAGCATCCACGCTTACCAAATTGCTTGATCCTCCACGTATCAGGTGAATCGGCAGCTTAAGGTTTTTGGCAGCGTCGGTCAGTCGGTTTTCGGACTGGCCCACTTTGCCATTTGTCACAGAAGTTATGAAGCGCGGATCCCAGTGCCAGCGAAGACGTCCGTCATCGCATCGTCTCAAATAGCGGTCGAGGCTCTCCGAGCCTTTCCGTCGCCGTCGATTTGGCAAATAGTTGGCGATCGCCTCGGCGGCTTCATCGGGCGAAGCAAAGCCGTCCGCCAAATGTGCCCTCATGAAATCCAGGACGTGCGCAACGCCGACCGGCTCCATATTTGGTGTAATATCTACAAGCGTAAGCGAAGTGAAGGATCCTGAGCGAAGTTCACCTTCGGCTATCAAGCCCGCCAGGCCGCCGAGGGAAGCGCCGACGAGAGCTGGTTTCTCGTCTAGTTGATCAGACATCGCAAGGAGATCCATCGCAAAGTCGTCGAGTTGGTAAGAGCCCGATGGCGACCATGCACTTTCCCCGTGGCCACGCAAATCCATCGCAATTGCACTATATCCTGCCTGCATCAAGGCCCGTGCAGTTCGAGTCCACGCCAAGCGGGTCTGGCCCCCTCCGTGCGCCAGCAAAATCGGCGAACCCTCACCAAACACGTCGGCTACAATCGCGTGTCCCTGAGCCCCGCAAAAAATCTTCTGTTTTTTCACTTGCGTCCTCAACTATCGTCACACCGCGCTCAAGTTGTTCCTTATTGAAACGGCACCTCGAAATAACGCGCAACACCTGGCAATCGCCAAGTCCTCTCTAAGAGTTGTCGAATTTGACTGCGGCGCGATCGATTTCGCCCTTGGCGGTCCTCGGCAGTTGATCGACGAAAACAATGTGCTTTGGCTTCTTGTAGCGTGCGATCTTTCCGGCGACGAAGTCGATGAGCTCGTCGGCGGTGACATTCGCGCCAGTTCGGCGCACGCAGATCGCTTTGATGGCTTCGCTCCACTGGGGATCAGGCACGCCGATGACCACGACGTCGGCGATATCTGGATGTTGGAGAATCGCGTTTTCGACCTCCGCCGGGTAGACGTTCTCCCCACCCGTCTTGATCAGCTCTTTCTCGGGAGCACGGCCGGCATACCAGAGATAGCCATCGGCATCGAAATAGCCGATGTCGCCGGTGTGATGCCAGCCATTACGGAAGGTGTGGGCAGTATCGGCGTCGTTATTCCAGTAGCCTTTAAAAACGGTGGGACCACGCACCACGATCTCGCCGGTTTGTCCGGTGGGCCTTGGTTTGTCGGCGCTGTCGACGACCGTAATGGTGCGCCAGAACAGGGGGCGCCCAGCTGATCCTGGCCGGTTGCGGTAGGGCGACAGCGTTGCGAGGCCCGATGTCTCGGACTGTCCGAAGGCTGCCCAGAATACCGCGTGGGGGCACGCTTTCTCGAAGCGTTCAATCGTCGCCGGGGTATCCAGTCCGGTCACAGCACGCAACGTCTTCAATTCGTCGCCCTTGGCCTGATCCATCAGGCCCGCCAGCATCGGCGCGAACTCCGACATGACGGTCACCCTCTCGGCGGCAATGTCGCAAACCGCCTGTTGCGGGTCGAATTTCGAAGCGATGACGCTGGCGCCGCCAGCCTGCTGTACCGTCAGCATCAGGCCAAGGCCGGCGACGTGGAACAGCGGCAGCACACCAAGATTGACGTCGCGCTCGGTCAGGCTCCAGGCCTGCACCAGCGAGCTGTGCGCCGTTAGAAGGTTGGCTTGCGACAACAGCGCGCCGCGCGGCCGCCCGCCGACGGCGGCGGTGTGAATGATTACGAAGCCATCATCGGCGCTGAAGTTCACGTCAGACATCGACGCGTCCGAAGCCGCAAGATTTGCGAGCGGCGCAAACGGCGCAGTGTGCTTGCCGATGCCAAAATAGCTCCGGACCGAAGGTAGCGACGGTTTTAGAGCCGCGATAATCTC
>JAGVII010000500.1 GCA_020056155.1 Afipia sp. | reverse complement strand
TGCTCTGCATCATTCGATTGCAGTTCTCCATCATCTGGTTCATCTGGCCCATCATACCCATCATTGCTTTCATATCACCGCTCATCATGCCGTGATCGCCGGCCTGCGGAGTCGATGGCGTCGGGGTATCTTGGGCGCGGGCAACGGGACCAACAGCCAAGCCTGTTCCAACGGCGAACAAAATAACTGCTAATGTTGCAACTGTTTTCATGGAAGATTATCCTCTCTGTTTCAGTTTACGAATGAACCCCGGCGTGCACGCCAGTCAATGGGTTCGGTCGCGCATCTATTGTTGCGGCGACTTACCTGATCGAGAAAGTAGGATCTTGGTTGGCCCCGCATCCGGATCATTTGGCGAATGAGCCCCGCGTTTCAGGCACATGAACATCATCAACATGCACGGCAGAAACGCTAGGACAGGGAGTAATCCCGCTGCTGCCAGCCAGTTCCAGTTCAGCGCAACACCAACGACAATTCCCGCACCCGAGAAGAGATAGAGCGCCAAGCGATACCGAGTGAAATAGCTAGTCACAGTATCGCGAAGTCGATTGCCTGACCCGAGGGTGGTTGCGTTGTGATCAATCATGGTCATACGATTGCTCTTCCTTTTGGTGAAGAAAATGTAGAATCGTCGCTGTGAAAGGGTGGCTGTGATCAATCCGGATCCGCAACCCTTCCGCTTCGAACCAGCTCACTGCGCGCTCGTCGATGACGCATACGCCTTTTGGCTGGTGCGCATCATTGCTCTCAGGTGCGCGTCATCGGAGAGATTTCGGGCCGCCTTGATAGCGCCACACGTTTCGACCCTCGTTGACTGTCGTCGCGGCCTGGAAACGTGACGTCATTCGGTCGGACGCGAACGCAGAGCTCAATTTGTTTTGCGAGCCAACAGTTCGGTATGCGCTCGGTCCAACCTCACTGGGCCAATACCGCTTGTCCGAGATTGTCGCGCCAGCTTGGGCCGCTGCTGATATCGCCACCAGCGGCAACAGCAGCGAAATAGTGAGTAGGCGTTTCCTTAACATTGTCCGGCTCCTTGTCAGTGGAGAAGCTCATCACGTGCGCTTCTACAAATGAGTTCGGAGCGAATCGTCGGCCGGTTACACGCTCACGCTGACGTGAAAACAAGCACCAAAGCCCGTTACCACCGCAACAAGCGCGGTCCCAATATTGCGCCTGCGAAGGTGCAGAGGGCAATCGTGCCACCGTACCAGACCGCAACGAACGGCAATGAATCGTCCGTGCAATGAAGCGCATAAGCCATTGCACTCACGCCACCAGAAATGAGGCCGGCAAAGGCACCTGTGCGGGCGAGATCCGTTGGGGCAGCCCTTCGTACGGCCCAAATGGTAATGGCGAATGGCAGGATTGCGATGATCGGGATAGAGAGAAGGCATTCAAGCCATTGATCCCCGACGATCATTTTGTCCCAGTAAGAACTCGGCGCAAAAGCAAGGCTCATTGCAGCAAGTAACACAATTGCGAGGAACGGCATCGCAACCATAATCGACGAGGTTTTTCGCTCCCCTCCGGGGCGCGCCAGCCTTGTGAGATAGACCGATGCAACGCCGACGACCCCAACCGTGAACGCGAGCTTCAGCAACAAGAACATGAAGGCGCGGACCGTAATCAGATCTGGCCGGATACCCAGCCCGATCAGCATGATCGCAAACGCCAACACTGAAGCAGCCGCAACGGCGATCCCAACCGTGCGAACGACCAACATGCGGTCCACCGGCTCGACGCTCGTACTCAGCATGGCAACCAAGTCGTCCGTCTTCATGTTCCCGCTTCCCGGGCAATTAAGGCCGCGAGTGCCTTGAGCCCACGATGAATGTTCACCTTCACGGCCGATTCGGAGATACCGCATCGGTCTGCCGCTTCAGCTATGCTCTGTCCGTCCAGTTTTACAGCCTCGATGGCACATCGCATGTTTTTCGGCAGCCGCGCCATGAGCCGCCTGACGTCATAAGTACTCTCGGCACCGACACTGTCGTCATATGCCATGATTTGATCGGCCTGATCGATAGGAACATCAGCAAGCGACGTCCGGGTCCGGCGCAGGAAATCGATCAACTTGTAGCGCGCGATTGCATGCACCCACGGTGTGAGCGGTTCCGCTGGATTATAGGTATGCCGCTTGATGTGGATCGCCAATATCGCTTCCTGAACCAGATCTTCGGCCTCTGCCGCGCCTCTTCCAATATTCGCAAGTTTGCCTTTGTAATACGCGCGCAGACGGCGGCTCAGTCGCTCTAACAGTGCGCGATGCGAGGCCGCGTCGCCATCCAGGCTGGCAAGCATCAGTGTCTTGAGTTCTATTTCGTGGGTCGTCATGCTTGCGTTATCTCTATGAGTTCGCTGATCCAGCCAGTTTGGTTACAATCAAAAGCGCCCTGGATCGAAAAATCCTCGGCCCGTTGCCCTGCCGCCGTGGGTTGATGGGCTTGGAGCCGATCAACATTGCGGTGAGATGGCTCCGCTGATCTCTTCGGGTGCGGCGAAGATCACGTCGGCCCGGTCTCCCATCATGCCTGCCGCCACGATCGCCGGCGCGCCTTTCTGAGGCCCATCTCCGCTTACGTCAGTCTTGAATCTCAGATTTCGCTCCCAGAAATCGCGCGTTTTCCCATCTGCGGTCGTCACCCGATAGGTATCCCGGCAATGCGTGATCACCTGGACCCGTGCGTCCGGGTCGAGCTTTTTGAGATTTGGGACCGCGCCGCCACCCATCATGCCCATCATCCCGCCCATTTGATTGCCGCGTTGTGCAGTCGGTGACGGAGCGCGACCGGGCTGGGTCGCTTCTTTGAGAAACGCCAGAAGATCGCCGCGCCGTCCTGCGTCCTTCACGCCGGGGAACAGCATCGTGTTGCCCGGAATGAGGTGCTTCGGATCCCGAAGCCACTCGTTGAGTGTGGTGTCGTCCCAGGTAATTCCCGACGACTTCAGGGCCTGTGAGTAGCGGCTGAAGCTCGGTAAACCGCCAGCCTTTCTATTCCAAAGATCGGCGAGGCTAGGTCCTGTCATGTTTCGATCAGCTTCCAGCGAGTGGCATGGCGCGCAGACCTGGAAATCGCGCTGGCCTCGGGCTGCATCGTCTTGCTGTGCAAGTGCGGGAGGCAGAAATGCGATTGTCGCAAGCGCCGTTATCGTGGACTTGTTCATTGCTGACCTCCCTTATTGCCGGAGCGCAGATACTTGATGAGTGCCGCTGCCGATAAGATCAAAACAAAGACGACCAACAACCAGAGAAGCCCCATGCCCCACATCATTCCGGGCATCATGTCGTTCATCATGGTTCACCTCACTCGGCTGGTTCCGAAACAAGTCGTGAGTCTTCCTTGACCGGCTCGATGGCCCGCGATGGCAGATGATCGCTTCCACGATCATTGGGCGGCAAACGGAAGCCTTTGATCAATCCATAGATCGCGGGGATTACGATCAGCGTCAGCAGCGTTGACGACATCATGCCGCCGATCATCGGTACTGCGATGCGCTGCATGATCTCGGAGCCCGTTCCGGTGCTCCACATGATCGGCAGCAGTCCCGCCATGATGGCGACGACCGTCATCATCTTCGGCCGCACCCGCTCCACCGCACCCTCCATGATCGCATCATAAAGATCGTGGCGAGTTAACGCCCGGCCTTCGGCTTCGCGGCGCACTTTGATTTCCGCCAGCGCCTGATTGAGGTAGATCAGCATCACGACGCCGGTTTCGGCCGCAACGCCCGCGAGCGCGATGAAGCCAACCACGACTGCCACAGACAGGTTGAAGCCAAGCCACCACATCAGCCAGATGCCGCCGATCAATGCAAACGGCAGCGACAGCATCACGATCATCGTGTCCGTCACCGAGCGGAAGTTGAGATACAGCAGCAGGAAGATGATCAGAAGCGTTACCGGCACAACGATCTTCAGGCGCGCGGTCGCGCGTTCAAGATATTCGAACTGACCGCTCCAGATCACGTAAGCGCCCGGCGGGAACTGGATGCTGGCCTGCACCGCCTCCTGCGCGTCGGCGACGTAGCCGCCAAGGTCGCGATCACGAATGTCGACATAGATATAGGTCGCCAACTGCCCGTTCTCGGTTCGGATCGACGTCGGCCCGCGAGCGGGAGCGACCTTGGCAACCTCACCCAGCGGCACCGCGCCACCGGCCGGCATCGGCACTAGGACATCGTTAGCGATCGCCTGCGGACTATCGCGCAGATCCCGCGGATACCGCATGTTGACGCTGAAGCGCTGTCGGCCTTCCACCGTCGTGGTCACGGTCTGACCTCCGAGTGCGGTGCCAATCACGTCCTGAACGTCCTGGACCATGATGCCGTAGCGCGCCAACGCCTCACGATCCGGCGTCACATCGAGATAATACCCGCCGATGCCTCGCTCGGCGTAGGCCGATGACGTTCCGGGCACAGCTTTCAAAACCTGCTCAATCTGTTTCGCCAGTTTGTCGATCACGACCAGATCGGTCCCGATCACCTTGACGCCGATCGGCGTCCGGATTCCGGTCGACAACATGTCGATGCGGGCCTTGATCGGCATGGTCCAGGCATTCGAGACGCCAGGAAACTGCAGGGACTTGTCCATCTCTGCGATCAGGCCATCAATCGTCATGCCAAGCCGCCATTGCTCCTTGGGTTTCAGATTGATAACAGTCTCGAACATCTCAGACGGGGCCGGGTCAGTCGCGGTTGCTGCGCGTCCGGCCTTGCCGTAAACCGACGCCACCTCCGGAAACGACCGGATGATCCTGTCCTGCATCTGCAACAGTTCACCCGCTTTGGTCACCGAAATTCCCGGCAGCGTGGTGGGCATGTAGAGCAGCGTGCCTTCGTTGAGGTTGGGCATGAACTCAGTGCCGAGCTGACGCGCCGGCCAGATCGTCACCGCAAGCACAGCGAGCGACAACACGATCACAACGGTCTTGGCGCGCATCACGGCCTTGATCACCGGCCGGTAGATCCAGATCAGAAATCGGTTGATCGGGTTCTTGTGCTCCGGAACGATTTTGCCCCGCACGAAGATGATCATCAGCGCCGGAACCAATGTCACCGACAGCAACGCAGCAGCGGCCATCGCAAACGTCTTGGTGAATGCCAGCGGGCTGAACAGCCGGCCTTCCTGCGATTCCAGCGTGAAGATCGGCATGAACGACACGGTGATGATGAGCAGGCTAAAGAACAGTGCCGGTCCGACCTCGGACGCCGCCTTGATCAGTATGTCGACTCTTGACCGCCCGGGTTCAGCCCGCTCCAGATGCTTGTGTGCATTCTCGATCATAACGATGGCCGCATCGACCATGGCGCCAATCGCAATCGCGATGCCGCCGAGGCTCATGATGTTGGACCCCAGCCCGAGCAGCTTCATCGCGCCGAACGCCATCAGCACGCCGACCGGCAGCATGATGATGGCCACCAGCGCGCTGCGGACATGCAGCAGGAAAACGATGCACACCAGCGCCACGACGATGCTTTCCTCCAGCAACGTATGCTTGAGCGTGGCGATGGCCGCATTGATCAGGTTGGAGCGGTCATAGACCGGGACGATCTCGACGGATTTCGGCAGGCTACTCGCGATCTCCTTGAAGCGTTTCTTGACGTTATCGATGACGTCGAGCGCATTGACGCCAAAACGTTGCAGCACAATGCCGCTGGCGACCTCACCCTCGCCATTGAGTTCAGTGATGCCGCGCCGCTCATCTGGACCAAGCTCGACACGGGCAACATCCCGCAGCAAGACGGGGGTCCCGTTGTTGGTCTTCAGCACGATGTTGCCGAGATCGTTGATGCCTTTCAGATAGCCTTTGCCGCGGATAACGTATTCGAACTCCGAGAGTTCGACGGTGCGACCACCGACGTCGGCGTTGCTGGCGCGGATCGCATCGCGCATCTTCTGCATGGTGATGCCGAGATCGCGCATGCGTTGCGGATCGAGAATGACGTTGTACTGCTTGACGAAGCCGCCGACGCTCGCCACTTCCGCGACACCTTCTGCCTTGGCTAGGGCGAATTTCAGATTCCAGTCCTGGATGGTCCGCGTGTCGGCGAGGTTCAACTCTTTCGATACCACCGCGTATTGATAGACCCATCCCACGCCCGTTGCGTCGGGACCGATCGTCGGGCTTACACCGGCCGGCAACCGCGAGGCCGCACCATTGAGGAATTCGAGCACCCGCGAGCGGGCCCAATAGATGTCGGTTCCATCCTCGAAGATGACGTAGACGAACGAAACCCCGAAGAATGAGAAACCGCGCACGACCTTGGATCGAGGCACGGTCAGCATCGCAGTCGTCAGCGGATACGTGACCTGGTCTTCGATCACCTGCGGCGCCTGGCCGGGATATTCGGTGTAGACAATTACCTGGGTGTCCGAGAGATCCGGAATTGCATCGAGCGGCAAATGAACCAGTGCGTAGATGCCAGCCGCTGCGGCGAAACCGGTGCCGAACAGGATCAACAGCAGATTACGCGCGGACCATGCGATCAGGCGGGCAATCATTGCTGACCTCCCGCGTCCGAAAACCCTTTGAGGGCAGCCTTCAGATTGCTTTCCGCATCGATCAGGAAGTTGGCTGAGACGACGACCGGCTCCCCCTCCGTGAGACCCTGTCGGATTTCGACATAGCCGTCACCGCGATGGCCGAGTTTCACCTCGCGCGGCTCAAAGCGTCCTTGTCCTTTCTCAACGAACACCGCTTGACGGCTGCCGGTATCGAGAACAGCGCTTTCAGGCACGGCAAGCACAGGCTGCGAGCTGCCGATATCGATATTCGCATCGACATACATGTCGGGAAGCAGCGCGCCATCCGGATTGGACAATTCGATCCGCACCCGGGCAGTCCGTGTTTCCCGGTTCACTTGTGGATAGACGACGGCAATCTTTCCGACGAACTCGCGACCCGGAAAGCTGCGCGCCCTCACGGTTACCGGCTGCCCAACCGAAATCATGCCGAGACTGCGCTCCGCGACATCGACCATCGCCCAAACCACGGACGTATCTGCAACCCGGAACAGCACATCCCCGGGCTGCGCGCGCATACCTTCAATAGCGTTACGTTCGAGCACAATGCCGTCGCGCGGTGCCGACCAGTCGATGGTGATCGGAACAGTGCCGCTCTTCTCCATGGCCGCAATTGCTGTGTCGGGGACGTCGAGGTTCATCAGCCGCTGCCGCGAGCCGCGACCATACACGGCGACACCGCTGGTCCCTTTCGACGTGATGGTGGCTATGTATTCGGCGGCCGCCGATGCCACGGATGGACTGTAAATTTCCATCAGCGGCTGACCTTTGCTAACTTTGCTGCCGGTGGTGACGTTCGCGACCTTCTGCACCCAGCTTTCCGCTCGCATCGAAATGACGGAGATGCGGCGCTCGTCGAGCTGGATCGTGCCCGGCGCACGAATGAGGGTTCGAATGACGCGCGATGTTGCGGGTTCGGAGCTGACGCCTGTCCGCTGGATCTTCCCTGGCGAAAGCTTCACCGACCCGTCATCGCTGTCCTCGCCCTCATAGACCGGGATGTAATCCATCCCCATCGAATCTCTTTTTGGTGTCGGCGAGGTGTCCGGCAGTCCCATCGGATTGCGGTAGTACTTGATCTTACGCTCCGTAGCGCCGCCGGCGGATGCCGCCGCTGGTGGCAGCATGTCCGGAGCGGTCTCATCAAAATTGACGTCGGCGCCCGCCGGAACAGCGCGATAATTGCGGCCGTCCCCGGTCTTCCTGGGCGTCAGCGAATACGCAGGCTTGCCGTCTGGATCCTGAAAATAGATCGGCGCGGAACTTCCTTCCGCTGCTGCGGGAGCAACCATAGCGATGGAACTCGCCGGCGGACGCTGTACGCCGACGACGTATCCCATGCCTGCCACCGCGATCAACGCGGCGGCAGCGCTTGCGAGAACGACGCGGGTCATTTCTGCGCCGTGATGACGAGCTTGTTCTCGACGGTGCCAGTTTCGCCCTGAACCTTGGCACCGAGCGAAAGCTGCCAGCGGCCCGCCATGCCGAACGTCGCCTTGAACTTGTAGCTGCCGGGCTCGGCGCCCGGCACTGGCGCGATCTTGGTTGCCATCTCCTGCATGCCGTCCGGAGCCATGTCGAGGCGGGTCGCGAAGATGACGGCGTCAGGCACCGGCTTGCCGGTCTTCGTGTTCATCAGTCGGATGGTGATAACCTTGTCGGGCCCGGCCTGGACTGTCTGATCCACCAGCTCGAACCTGAAGTCTTTGATGTCGGCCAGAGCGGCCGTGCTCGCACCACCGATTGCGGCAGCGATCAGCGCTGCCTGGAAGGCCTGCGCGAAGTTAAACGTCTTCATGCTTCATAATCCTCGATTGTTCTGGATCTGCCGCAAGGGCGGCATGCGTCATCCGCGCGAACTTGCGTCCGCGCAGCAGCAATCGGCGCCAAAGCGCCGATCAGACCAGGTTTCGAGGGGGGTGATCCGGCGGAGAACCATCGAGGCCATCGGCGATCCGATCGTCGAAAGCCGAGAGCGGACGGTGAGCTGGCAGAGGCGCCAGGATTCCGGTTGCCACAGGAGGCTGCGCCTGTGCAACGCCCAACGCGCACATCGCGCGAAGCGGGCAATCCTGGCAATCGTTGCTCTTTTGCGTCTCCGGACAGCAAGGCATGTCGGCGGACATTGCCGACATATCGCTCATCTCGGCAGCCGGCAGCATCTTCGCCGCCGCGGGCGTGACCAGCGGCGAAGCAACAAGCCCAGCAATCGCAAAGATTGCGAGCAAACGGCTGATGAACCGACAAAAATTCATAGCCCAACATCCCATAGGATCATGGACTTGGGAAGGCAGATCACATCACAAATCCGCCATAGGCGGCAAACGATCAGGCCACAGTTACCTGCGACATGGTTAAAAAAGATCAGTCTCAACCAGCGACATCGCCGCCGATGAACCGCATGTACGTTCGCCGGCTAGAGGCGTCAAAGAGAATGACATCGTAGGAATCGACCCGCCTGCCCTCCATCCCCGGTGATCCCAACGGCATGCCGGGAACCGCCAATCCGACCGCGTTCGGACGTTCCTTCAATAGTCGTCGCACGGCCGCTGCGGGGACATGACCTTCAATGACGTATCCATCCGCCTCGGCCGTATGACACGCCGCAAGGTTAGCGGGTACGCGAAGACGTTTCCGAACGGTATGAAGATCTGCCGTTTCCTCGATCGTGACGGTGAAACCAGCCTTCTTGAGATGGCGCACCCAACCCGAGCAACAACCGCAATTTGGATCCTTATGAACCAGGACAACGGAATCCGCGGCGGAAGTAGTGCCATTCGGGAAAGCCAGTAGCGCGGCTGTTAATCCCAAAACGTTTCTGCGAGTCAAAACGGTTGGATATTTGCCTGAGTTATTCATGTCGCGGGGTCCGTACACCGTTGATGATCGAGACTACTCCAAACATCTCTTCCTCCGACAAACTTCTAAGTGACCGATGTCGAACCCGGTTCTGCACTGGATCTGGACGCCGCGGGTTGCTTGTCCAGATCCCTGGACCACGATCGGTAGTAGGCGACGGCCGTCATGAGTGCGATTCCGGAAATACTCACGATAATTTGGGCGAGAAGGGAATCGGAGATCAGTTCGAGCAGGAAATGACCGACGAATGAAAGAAATAAGCCGACACAAAATACTTCAAGGGAACGCTGACCACAAACGACTAACGGCCGAAGAACGCGCGATTTCAAACCGGGCCAATCGATTGGCACAAAGCGAGCTGCCAGGATCGCTATGACGACGAAATGTACGACGCGGTACGGCGCAAGATTCGTCTTGTCGTTTGGATTGAATGCGCTCACAAGCCATTCTGGAAAAAGCTTCCCGAACGTCTCGAAATGACCCGCCATTGTCATCAGCAGAGCGAAAATCAGATATGCTGATCCAACGAAGAGGACCGCCGGTGATCGAATGATCATCCGGGCCCGCGACGCTCCGCCGAGTGCACACCATGCGCCAAGCATGAATAGGAATTGCCACGTAAATGGGTTGAAATACCAAACCCCTGATGGATAGGCGGGAAGATTCCACTCGAACTGCCGGGCTGCGAAATAAAGGACGAGTGACCCCGCGACCGTAACGTCAGGCCGTCGTAGCATCAGCCACAATACCGGCGGAAAGACCGCCATCAGCCCGATATAGAGCGGAAGAACATCGAGGTTGAGGGGCTTGTATTTCAGGAGCAATCCCTGCGTTAACGTGGGGATCGGACGATCGATAAGCCCGGCCACGTTAAACTCGTCCAGAAGATGCGAGTCGTGGTAGGTTTGTGCGGCCCAACCGATCGCCGCTAGGTGGATGACGAGCAGCAGCACATGCGCGATGTATAATTGCCAGGCCCGCTCGAACAAGCGGGTAGTTCCGGCAGCAAACCCTTGCGTCAGCATGCTTTTGGCATAAACGACGGAAGCCGCGTAACCGGCGATGAAGACGAAGAGATCTGCGCCGTCGCTGAACCCATAGTTCCTCGTCGTGAGCCACGTCACGGCATTGTTCGGAATGTGGTTGATAAAGATTGCCCAGTTCGCAACGCCACGAAAAAGATCGAGACGGAGGTCTCGCCCTTTGGCAGGAAGGACAGCACGGATTGTCATGAAAGACTCTGGGCACGGCTTCGAAAAAAGAGACATTTCCGCTTCAGGTAACGGAGGGCGAACACCGACTTGAAGGGATTCATTGAGCACATCTTAAGCTTGATCCTTACCCTCATTGCACGTTGAGAACCAACGTAAGTCCGCCGGTCTCTTTCTGTTCGACGTTGTTGTTCGTGGTGTGATGCGGATGGCAGTCGCTGAACTGGTCGAAAGCGACGTAGGCCGTGGAAGTGGCCGCGATGACGAACCATGCGATCAGGAAATAGTCGTATGGGAGAGCAATCATGATGTCCTCAAGCTGAAGTCGATGCTCGTTCATCCGCCGAGTCTTGAGATACGGTCGCAAGGCGCTGCCTCACCGATTCGTCCCTTTCAACTCCGACCCGCAGCATCATGAGAAGACTTCCGCCCGTGTGCGGCAGGTCGGGATGCCAGGGGATTTCCGCGTGACGAACCTCCTTGAAACCAGCGGCGAGATAGAACGCGATCGCTTCCGTGTTGTCGGCCCAAACGTGCAAAGTCACGGAGGGAAACGACTGCTGCTTGGCCTCATCGACGACCGCGGCCAACAGTGCGGCACCCACGCCTAGTCTGCGGTGGCCGCGCACGACCGCGATGTTGTTCAGCAGGAAGCTGGTGGGATCGTTGAGCTCCGTGCGTGGCCGCAGCAACTCCTCACGCTCGGTTAATACGGCCCCCGCAATCTCACTTTCGATAAGCCGGGCGGGAAACGCGTTCGCCATGCCGACGATCCGGCTGCCTGATGCAGCAACCAGACAATTTTGATACGAGTATATTCCGGTCGGCGCAGCAGCCATCTCGCGATACGTTGGTATTGCTTCCACCGTGGTGTCGATGCCGCGCAAGATGAACGCGAGCGTATCGCCATCCGCCATGTTGGCCAACTTCGCGATCAGGCGGGTGTCACTACGGGTCGCTCGCCTGATCGGAAACCGTCTTTGCGCGAAGGCTTTTTCCATAACTGTTCTGGTCCCACCGCTCCCGCCCGCACTTGTCATCGATAACTCCGCCTTGGTGAGAGCAGTCGATCCAGCGATTGTATTCGATGGTCGGACTGCCGCAGCGACGTCGGCTCAGCTTGAGGGGCATTTCCTTGCAGAGCTTTCACCCAATACGGTGCGACAGCCGGTCAACCGCCGCGCCGAAGAGTCGTCACTTTCCCTTTTGCATCTTCGTGATCGTGATTCCGGCGGAGGTGCGTTCGGCTTCAAACTGCACCTTGTCGCCGACCTTCACTTGCTTGAACATCGCAGGATCCTGGACACGGAAAACCATCGTCATGCTTTCATCTTGCATATCGAGGCTTTTGATCGGCCCATGTTTCAGTGTGATCTTGCCGGCAGCCTCGTCGATCTTCTTGACCTCGCCGTTGGCCATCGCACCTTGAGCGATCGCCACAGCCGACGCGAAGGCCAGCGAAATCGAGAAAGCTGCTGCTACAATTTTATTGGTCTTCATGTTCGATTCCTTTCAGTCGGAATTGAGTCTCGTGCCAGTTACTTGACAATGATCGTGCCGATCATTCCGGCTTCCCGGTGACCTGGGATCAGACATCCGTATTCGAACTCGCCGGCTTTGGTGAATTTCCAGACGATCTCATCGGCCTTCTTTGGAGCAAGCCGTTTGCCATTCGGATCATCGTGCTCCATGTCAGGGCTCTTCTTCATCGCCTCGCCATGCTTCAGATTCTCCGCCGTTGTGGCGAGGATGAATTCGTGGTCAAGCTCGCCATTGTTACGCAGCACAAACTTGATCTGCTCGCCCTTCTTCACCTCAACTTTCGCCGGCATGAACATCATCTTGCCGTCCATCTCGCCCATCGTTACTTGAACGACCCGGGCGGGCTTCTTCGGGTCACCGGGCTCGCCCGCAGAAAATCCTTCGCCGTGACTGTGGCCTGCAGGTCCCGCTCCCGCCCAGGCAGACGCTGACAGGAACACAGTCGCAAACAGCGCGATGCCAGTTTGATACTTCTTCATGTTTCGGCTCCTTTGTTGATCGTACGCTTCGGTCCTCACGTTGCCGCCTACATCCCCTACATCCCCTTCATGCCTTTCATTCCCTTCATCGCTTTCATCTCGGTCGGCTTGGCCGACTCTTTCGGCTTGTTCTGCCGCGGCGCTTCAGCCGCTGGCGCGTCAACCTTGTAGGCGACAGTGCCCTTCGGAAAATCATAGGGACCGGGATCCTTGTAATCGTCGCGCCCCAGTCCCTCGCGGATCTTCATAACCGTGAACATGCCACCCATCTCGATTGGACCGAACTGGCCGGTCCCGGTCATCATCGGTAGTGTGTTGTCGGGCATTGGCATTTCCATTTCGCCCATCGCCATCCCTCTTTCGCCCATCACCATGGCGTCCGGCGCCAGCTTGCCGACCGCCTTGGCCAAATCCTTCCGCGAAACACCGATCAGGTTTCTGACGTCGTGACCCATCGCGTTCATGGTGTGATGCGACTTGTGGCAATGGAACGCCCAGTCACCGGGATTGTCGGCGAGGACATCGAACGCACGGATGGCTCCTACGGGAACGTCAGTCGTGGTTTCCGGCCACTGAGCGCTTTCCGGAACCCAGCCGCCATCGGTGCAGCTCACGACGAACTTATGTCCGTGAAGATGGATGGGATGATTGGTCATGGTGAGATTTCCGATCCGCACGCGCACGCGATCGTTGAGGCGCACCGGCAGCGGATCGATCCCGGGAAACACCCGGCTGTTCCAGGTCCACATGTTGAAGTCGGTCATCTCGTTGACC
>JAGVII010000777.1 GCA_020056155.1 Afipia sp. | reverse complement strand
GCATGGAGCGCCGCGAGGCGCACCTTGGTCTTGTGTCGCTTCCGGCACCGCTTGCGACACGGTGAACCTCCGGAAGCGCATCGCCTTGCGGCGCTCCATGACGCAGACAAGTTTACGCAGTCTGCGCAAGCCTGACTGCTTGCGGCGATTTTGGGCGAGGGGACCGTACTTCCGGGACAGGACGGGAGCCGAGCAGCCCTGATCCAGTCGGCTTTCGCCGGCCTTCATCCTGTCCTCGTCCAGCCGCGAACGGCAGAGCCACGTAGTTGGCCCGGACGGTGACCCCAGCCTCCCGGACATCTGTTTGCGAAACACACGCGCAGGCGCCGCATCCTGCTCCGCTTCACAGCGCCCTCGAGAAGCGCCCCTCACGAACAGGACACGCGGACTATATTCCTAGATCGGGAAATGTCAACCCTCGTCATTCCGGGGCGCGCGTTGTCGCGCGAGCCCGGAATCCATCCCGACAGGAAAAATGGATTCCGGGTCTGCGCCTTCGGCGCATCCCGGAATGACGAAGCGGGAAATCACCCTGCCTCGGAGCGCAGGATGAACATGAGCCCGGTCCCGGATTGCACTGCGCTTCATCCAGGTTTCAAGACCAAAAAAATTTGAAAGGCCGCCTTGAAAGGCGTGTCAGTCGCTCTAAGTTTTTCGGCGCCGTCTTAAACAGAAAGGAGCAACAGGAGGCGACCATGAACGTTCGTGAAACCGATTTCGGCATTCATGCAAATTCACTTCTGGCGGCGACCTTCAGTCATCCGTCAGACGTTCTCAAGAACCCCGATCTTTCCCCAGCAGAGAAGCGCTGCGTTCTGGCGGCGTGGGCATCCGATGCATTCGCCGTCAGGGATAACCCCTGGCTCCGCCAGTTGCCCGGCTCGCCCGACACGATCCCGTTGAAAGACATCCTTGGCGCTCTGCGCCGGCTCGACGACGAAGACGACGGACCGCCTCCGATCCATGGAGGGGCGGCCTTGCGTCCGGCGCCGGTCGAACAGATGGCTGAAGCCGTTGGATTTTGACAATGGATTTGCCGAGCGTTCGGCGCCGTCTGTAACGAGGCTCTAATCTCAGGCCGCAGTCGCGGGCGGCAGCGCCAGCACCGAATACAGCGCGTGCGCATCCTTCGATGCGCGCAGCTTCTTGGCGATCTCCTGATCGCGCAGCAGCCGCGCAATGCGCGCCAGTGCCTTGAGGTGATCTGCGCCGGCGCCTTCGGGCGCCAGCAGCAGGAACACCAGATCGACCGGCTGGCCGTCCATCGCCTCAAAGTCGATCGGGCGGTCCAGCCGCGCGAACAGGCCTGAGAGTTTCTCGAGCTTCGGCAATTTGCCGTGCGGAATCGCCACGCCGTAACCGACGGCGGTGGTTCCCAGTTTCTCGCGCTGGAGCAGCACCTCGAAGATCGACCGTTCGTTCTGTCCGGTGAGAACGGCGGCTCGCGCAGCGAGTTCCTGAAGCGCCTGCTTCTTGCTCGTGACCTTCAATGCAGGGAGAATCGCCTCCGGTGCGACCAGATCGGTAATCGTCATGGAGCGTTCCGAGGATGAGGTTAAGCCGTTGGTGAACTTACAAAATCGGTCTCAGACCGGGTGGCGTCAAAGGCCCTGCGAGCCAAATTATGGGTCCGCATTCCTGCAAGGTCGCGGACCATAGTTAGGCGCGTCCAAGGCGTCAATGGCGAACCGATTCGCCGATCACGGGAGGATCCACCCAGCCGACGTTCCCGTCCGGCCGCCTGTAGATGATGTTCACCCGTCCGCTGCCGCCATGCAGGAACACCATGACCGGCGCGCCGGTCAAATCGAGTTCCATCACAGCTTCGCTCACCGAGCACCGCTTCAGCGCGGTTGTCGCCTCCGCGATAATCACCGGGTTGAACTCGTTGCCGTCTTCATCCTCGTGCGACGGCGCTTCGATCACATAGCTCGGCGCGTCCAGCGCGGCGCCGTTGAGATCGGACAGCGCAGCGGTCGCGGCATACGCCTTGCGTGCGGAGCGATCCTTCAGACGGCTCTTGTAACGGCGCAAACGTTTCTCGATCAGCAGCAGCGCCTGGTCCGCGCTGACGTAAGCATCGGCGGCTATCGAATCCGCCTCGAGCGTGATTCCCGAATCCAGATGAAGCGCGCAATCGGTGCGAAAGCCGAAGCCGTCCTTGCTGAGCGTGATGTGGCCCGAGTAATTTCCGTCGAAATATTTTCGCAGCACTTCGTCCGTGCGTTCGCTCACGCGATCACGAAGGGCTTCACCGACGCTGATGCTTTTACCAGAGACCCGGAGTGTCATGACGTTCCTCACTTGCTTCTTCGAACTGCAGTTCGGATGAGGGAGCGTTCCGCTTCTTGACGTCGCAGTCAAGCAGTAGCTGTGTCGCGGGACCTGTCCACGGCCGGAGCGGCCGACGTTAATGCCGTACCGAGCATGCTCTGCTTGTCGCGGCGGCGCTGCACGGACGAGGGAATACGCATGGCTTCACGATACTTCGCTACCGTGCGCCGGGCTATATCAATGCCGTCGCCATGCAATCGTTCCACGATGGTATCGTCGGAGAGGATCGCCGCCGGGCTTTCCGCATCGATCAGCTGTTTGATGCGGTGCCGCACGGCTTCGGCGGAGTGCGCATCGCCGCCGTCCGCCGAGGCGATCGAGGCGGTGAAGAAATACTTGAGTTCGAACGTGCCCCGGTTGGTCGCCATGTACTTGTTCGCGGTCACCCGCGAAACCGTCGATTCATGCATCTGGATGGCGTCGGCGACGGCTTTCAGATTGAGCGGACGCAGGTGCGCCACGCCCTGGGTGAAAAAGCCGTCCTGCTGGCGAACGATTTCGGTCGCAACCTTCAGGATCGTCCGCGCGCGCTGGTCGAGCGCGCGCACCAGCCACGTCGCATTCTGCAGGCAATCGGTAAAATAGGACTTGTCGCCGTCCTTGCGGATGGTTTTGGACAGTTGCGAATAGTAAACCTGATTGACCAGAACTTTCGGCAACGTGTCGCTGTTGAGCTCGACATGCCAGCCGCCGTCCGGACCCGGCCGAACGTAAACATCCGGCACGACGCTCTGCGTCTTGGCCGACCCGAACTTCAGGCCGGGCTTCGGATTGAGGTGACGGATTTCGCCGATCATGTCGGCGATGTCTTCATCATCGACGCCGCAGATTTTTCTCAAAGAGGCGATGTCGCGCTTCGCAAGCAGGTCGAGATTCTCGATCAAGGCCTGCATCGCGGGATCGTAACGGTCGCGCTCACGCAGCTGGATCGCAAGGCATTCGCTCAGATTGCGCGCGCAGACGCCGGGCGGATCGAACTTCTGCAGAACCGCAAGCACGGCATCGACCTCTTCGCGCGACGTGCCGAGTTTCTCGTGCGCGTCACCGAGATCGGCCGGCACGTAACCCGCGTCGTCCACGAGATCGATCAGATACTGCCCGATCATGCGGCGCATCGGATCCGGAAACGCGACCGCGAGCTGTTCGGCGAGATGCCCGCCGAGCGTCGTCTCCGCCGCGACAAAGGCTTCGAGATTGTAGTCGTCGTCGTTCGACGCGCCGCCGCCCCACTCGGTATAGGCGGTCGGCGCCGCATCCTGCGCGTTGCGCGCGGCCGCGTCGGCAGGCTCTTCCGGAAACACGTTCTCCATGCCGGTATCGAGGGCCTGCTCGATTTCGGTGCGGGTTCCGAGGTCCGGCGCCATCCATTCCTCGGCGCCGGGCTCAAAGCCATCGCCGGAGCGCTCGCCGTCCGAGCCCGACGAGAATTCCGCACCGTCGGAGAAATCCGCGCCATCG
>JAGVII010000823.1 GCA_020056155.1 Afipia sp. | reverse complement strand
GGAGATATTTGCCGACAGGCGGCTGGCCAGGGAATCGCGTCTCGATTCTGACCGCGTTGCAGCGGAACATAGGCATGAAACGGCGAAAGTCAATGAATTTGAGGGCTAAAACCGCGAAAAACCTTAATACGACAACAAGTTGAATGGGTTTCCTACCCTCTGGCAGGGTGCATGAACCGCCTTCTTGTCCCTGACGACTATGACATACTGACCGCCGGAACCGGGCCTCGCCCTTCGGGCGGTCCGAGGGGACAGGATCATGACCATATTTCGGATCAGGACGCTGCTGATCGGCCTCGTCGCGCTGATGGCGTTTGCTGCGCCCGCTTCCGCCGAAAGGCGCGTGGCGCTGGTGATCGGCAACAACGACTATCGCAACGTGCCGGCGTTGCAGAAGGCGGTGAACGATGCCCGGACCATGACCGATGCGCTGAAGCAACTCGGGTTCACTGTGCTCTTCGCCGAAAATCAGACCCGCAAGGCGTTCAGCGAAACGATGCTGGCGTTCGACAAGATTGTCGAGCCGGGCGACACGGCGTTCTTCTTTTTTGCCGGGCACGGATTCGAGATCAACGGCCAGAACTATCTGCTGCCGACCGACATCGCGGCGGTGACGCAGGGCCAGGAAGAACTGATCCGGGACGGCGCATTCTCGGCCGAGCGCGTGATCTCGCGCCTTCAGGCACGCGGCGCACGCACCTCGATTTTCGTTTTCGATGCCTGCCGCAACAATCCCTTCGAGGCGACAGGGACGCGGGCGCTTGGCGGAAGCGGGGGGCTTGCGCCGATTTCGCCGCCGGAAGGCGTGTTTGTGATTTTCTCCGCGGGCGCCAAGCAGACCGCGCTTGATCGCCTCAATGACAACGATCCAAACCCGAACTCGGTATTCACCCGCAGCTTTGTACGCGAACTGGCGCATCCGGGCCTCAATCTCGTGCAGATCGCCAAGCGCACGCAATCCGATGTTCGCAAGATGACGGTGGCGGCAAACCGGTTGCAGACGCCAGCCTATTACGACCAGATCGTCGGCGATTTCGTCTTGAAGCCCGCCAAGGAGGTCGAGCGAGCCATCGCGGTCGAGGCGCAAACGCAAGTGGCGGCGCTGCCGGTACAGCCGACGCCGCCCATCGTCATCGACAATGGCAATGCGCCGATTGCGAGTTTCATGCGCCACAATGGCGGATGGTCGATCGCTTTTTCCATCGCAGACCCGACGCTGGCGATTTCGTGGCGGCTCGGCGAGAGCGGTGAATTCAAGGAAACCGGATTCACCGATGCGCTCGATCCGCGCACCCGGCGGCGTATGCCGAATCCGTCAATAGAACTGCCGAACGATGCGTCGGCGTCGACGATTCAGGTGCGTTATGTCGATCCGACCGGCCAGATGCAGGGACCGTTCCCAATCAAGTTCGATCCGGAAGCGGCACTCGTCGCCAGCCATCGCAAGCTGCTGGATATGACGTCGAACAGCTGGCTTTCGTTCGGCGGCTACAGCGGACCGCTGGTCTACTATTCGCAGATACTGTCGTTCCGCTGTGCCGTCCGGGAAATGCGCATCGGCATCGATACGACGGTGCCGAACCAGGTGGTGAAGATCCCGCCGTGTAATCCCAGGGACCCGTCCGCCATTCCGGAGAACGCCGCGCCGTACATGAAGATTCCGGCATCGACCCGATCCGTTTCGGTCGAACTGACCTATCAGGACGGCAGCCTTTCGGAGATCAAGAACTTTCGGCGCTAGCGTTGCTTACCCCTGCACGGAATAGCCGCCGTCCACGGGAATCGCCGTGCCGGTGACGAAATCAGATGCGGATGACGCGAGAAATACCGCGGTGCCGGCGAGATCGTCGATATTACCCCAGCGTTTTGCAGGCGTGCGGTTCAGCACATTCTCGTTGAGCCCCGGAATCTGCTCGCGCGCGGTTCGGGTGAGGGCAGTATCGATCCAGCCGGGCAGGATCGCATTGGCCTGAATGTTGTCGGCGGCCCATGACAGCGCGATGGACTTGGTGAACTGCACGATGCCGCCCTTGCTCGCGGCATAGGCGGGCGCGAAGCTGGCGCCGAAAATCGACATCATCGACCCGATGTTGATGATCTTGCCGCCGCCGGCTTCTTTCATCACGGGGTAGACGGCCTTCGAGCAGATAAAGGCACTTGTGAGGTTGGTATCGATAACGGTGTG
>JAGVII010000063.1 GCA_020056155.1 Afipia sp. | reverse complement strand
GCTGCGGCACGGCTGATGAATAGACCGCCGAACAGCCCGTTCTGCTCCTGCGCGACCCACTGGCCGCGGCTGTTCTTGCCGATGAAAACCAACGCGGAACTGCACGACGGAGGTTCAGTCTGGATCGTCATTTGATGGCCTCGAAAAGTCATTCTGGGATGTCGCGCCCGGCCTTCGAGAATCGAAAAGCCGCCGCGCAATCACACCGGCAATGTCAGGTGGGGGCCCATATGAATTCGAGATGGAATCTGGGGCGAACTCATAAGCGGGACATAAATGACCCGTGGTCCGCGATGAGCCGGCAAGGTGATCGCATTACAGCCGCCAATGGCGCAGCCCAGAGGCTGTGTGGCGACCGTCTGAGCCGGGTGTTTGCGCTCAACTTCATGGAAAGACAGATCTATTTATATTCCATAATATACCTTATGCGAATCCGAGGTGTAGACGCCAGATAGAGAAGTCACTGTTGTCCCAGATCGAGATGTCACTCTCCACGGTTTCAGTTGAGGAGTATCGGGCCGATGACGGTGATTGCGATGAGCCGGACGGAGATCGACCGGATGAGCGTGTTGCAGGATCTGGCAGCGAACAGGATCAAAGTCGCGGACGCGGCAACGTTGATGGGGCTTGGCCGACGTCAGGTGTTCCGGCTGGCGCAGGCCTACAGCCAGCATGGCCCCGAGGCCCTGGTGTCCCGTCGGCGCGGCCAGCCGAGCAACCGCTGCTATCCGACAATGTTGCGCACCGAAGTTCTTGATATCATCAAGGCGCGTTATTCCGACTTCGGTCCGACGCTGGCGGCGGAGAAGCTGGCGGAGCGGCACGGCATTCATCTGGCGCGCGAGACGCTGCGGCAGTGGATGATCACGGCCGGTCTGTGGAAGGATCGCCGCGCACGGCTGAAGCCTGTGCATCAGCCGCGGTATCGGCGCGATTGCCTGGGCGAGTTGATCCAGATCGACGGCTCGGAGCACTGGTGGTTCGAGGGCCGCGGTCGCAATGCACCCTGCTCGTCTACATCGACGATGCCACCAGCCGGCTGATGCATCTGCAGTTTGTCGAGAGCGAGAGCACCTTCGATTATTTTTGCCGCGACGCGGGCTTATCTGGAGCGTCACGGCAAACCAGTGGCGTTCTACTCCGACAAGCATGGCGTGTTCCGGGTCAACAGGAAGGATGCCGCCTCCGGCGACGGCATGACCCAGTTCGGGCGGGCCCTGCACGCGCTGAACATCGACATCATTTGTGCCAACTCCTCGCAGGCCAAGGGCCGAGTCGAACGGGCCCACGGCACGCTGCAGGACCGGCTGGTGAAGGAGATGCGGTTGGGCGGCATCGACACCATCGCAGCCGGCAATGCATTCCTGCCGACGTTCATGGAGCAGCACAACGCGCGCTTTGCCAAGGCGCCGTTCGACGATCGCGACATCCATCGTCCGCTGGCCGGGCATGATGATCTCGCCGAGGTCTTTGCCTGGAAGGAAGAGCGCTCGGTCTCGGTGAACCTGACGCTGCAGTATGACCAGGTGCTGTTCATGCTGGAGCCGACCGCGATCACACGGTCGCTGGCACGCAAGCGGGTTACGGTGATTGACTACCCCGACGGACGGCTGGCGATCCGGCACCACGGCGTCGATCTGTCCTACCGCACCTTCGACAAGCGTCCGCAGGTCAACCAAGCTGCGGTTGTCGAGAACAAGCGGCTGGGTCCGATCCTGGCCTATATTGCCGAGCAGCAGAAGAAGCTCGACATGTCCCGCTCGGCCAAGGCGCCGCGCCGTCGTGGCCAGAAGAACCACATGTTCAAGATCGGATAGATCAGATGGATACTACGGGCGGCGCATTGCGCAATATGAGGGCTTCATGTGCCGCCCGCTTCCTCCAGATTTCAACCACCAACCCACAGAAAGGCGGCTATCCTGCTCCCCACCGGGTGACATCTCTAACTGGCGCAAATCGTGACTTCCTTAATTGGCGGCGACAGCGGACTGCTCCGGTTTGCATTTCGTTAGTGGAGGGTTGCAGAAATGCTTATTTCTGGCGGCACGCCCCCGTCGCTAGCAGCATAAATCTTCCCATTGCCCTCGCCGATGCGTGCAGGGTGCGCCACCCGAATGACGTGCCATTCGGGACAATTGGCATGCAGT
>JAGVII010000670.1 GCA_020056155.1 Afipia sp. | reverse complement strand
AATCGAGCTGAACCCGGATGCGACCAATGGATGCGGCGGGAGATCCATCGCCGCATACAGCGCTTTCAATTCATCCTGCAACACATTGGCGAGCGGATTGAATTTCAGCCGCGCGCCATCGGCTTCGACGACGGGAATCGTGGCGCGGTCGCCGCCCTGAAACCGTTTGCGGCCGTTGATCCAGCCGTCGAACGACGACAGCGCACGCGCCAGCGGTTCCACCTTGCGGATGAAGCAGCACTGATCGGGATTCGAAAACCACAGATCGCGGTCCTTGTCGTCGCGATCGAGCGTATCGCTCAGCGGATGAATGGTGCGCACGTCGGTCAGGCCGAGCAGCCTGGTCAGCGTATCGCGATAGGCCAGCGTTTCCTCGAACAGCCAGCCGGTGTCGAGAAACACCACCGGAATCGCCGGATCGACGTCGGCTGCGATCTTCAGCAGCGCGGCGGACTCAGTGCCGAACGACGACACCACGGCGAGCCTGTCGCGGCCGACAGCCTTGACCGCGGCCGCGATGATTTCCGCCGGCGACGCCTTGGCCAGCGCGCGATCCAGTTCGGCGGCCTCCGCAACGATGAGCGATGACGAAGGCGTAGCGGGCGCCTGCGACAGGAATGAGGGGGCAGCAGCGGTCATGAACGCACTCCTTCCGGCAGATGCATCAGCCGGCGGTGAAACGCCGTGACGCGGCCGTCGCCGGTCGGCTGATAGAACACCGAGAAACGATGGGCGACATCGGCGAAGACCTTCGCATCGCTGTCCTTCTTCACTTCGAACGCATCGAAGCCCGCGCGCAGCATGAACATGAACTGATCGCGCAGCACCTGACCGGTGGCGCGCAGCTCGCCGCCAAATTTGTACCGCTCGCGCAGCAGCCGGGCCTGCGAATAGGCGCGGCCATCGCGGAAGATCGGAAACACCAGCGCGACTGCAGCGAGCCTGTCGAGATACGGCAGCAGATCCTCGACATCGCGGTTGTTCGGCCAGATCACGCCTGCCTTGCCCTTGCGCGACAGCACTGCCTCAGGATCGCTCAGAAAACGTTCGGCCGACACCAGCACCGCGCCATCGGCGGGAAGCTCCGCATCATCGTCCAGATGCACGTAGTCGTCGGTGACGATGGTATTGCCCTTAACGAGTGGCATAGACCCGCTCCTTGAAAGGCTCGACGCCAAGGCGCTTCACGGCGTCGACAAACAGTTCCTGAGGCCGCTGGCGCAGCGCCAGATAGGCCTCGACAATATCCTCGATCGCATCGGCGACCTGATCGTAAGGGACCGCAGGCCCGACAAGATTGCCGAGTTCGGCGTTCTCATCGGCGCGGCCGCCGATGGTGATCTGGTAGAACTCCTCGCCGTTCTTCTCGACGCCGAGAATGCCGATATGGCCGACGTGGTGATGGCCGCAGGCATTGATGCAGCCGGAAATGTTGATATGCAGCCGGCCGATCAGGTTCGCGGTGTCCTGGTTGGCGAACCGGCGCGTGATCTCCTGCGCGATCGGGATCGAACGCGCATTGGCCAGCGAACAGTAGTCGAGGCCGGGGCATGCGATGATGTCGGTGACCAGATTGACGTTCGGCGTCGCGACGCCGATCCTGTCGAGCGCGCGCCACAGCGCCGGCAGATCGCGCCTGGCGACATGCGGCAGCGCCAGATTCTGTTCGTGGCCGACGCGGATTTCGCCGAACGAATATTTCTCGGCGAGGTCGGCGATCTCGTCCATCTGTTCGGCAGTGGCATCGCCCGGAGGGCCGCCCACCGGCTTCAGCGACAGCGTGACGATGCCGTAGCCGGGCTGCTTGTGCGCCGCGACGGAGTTCCTGCACCAGGCCTCGAAATTCGGATTCTGCAGCGCCTTGGTCAGTTCGTCCGGGGTGTCCGAGAGTTTTTCATACGCCGGATAGAAGAAGCGCGAGCGGATATCCTCGACTTCGGCAGGATCGAGCGCCAGTGCGCCGTCGCGCATCTGCATCCACTCCTCCTCGACCTCCTGCTTGAACTTCTCGATGCCGAGCTCGTGCACCAGGATCTTGATGCGCGCCTTGTAGATGTTGTCGCGGCGACCGTACTGGTTGTAGACGCGCAGGATCGCCTCGACATAACTGAGGATGTCGCGGTGGCTGACGAATTCGTTGATGGTCTTGCCGATGAACGGCGTGCGGCCGAGGCCGCCGCCAACCAGCACCTCGAAGCCGGTCTCGCCCGCTTCATTCCGGTGAATGCGCAGGCCGATGTCATGCACCTTGATGGCGGCGCGGTCATGCTCGGATGCGGTGATCGCGAACTTGAACTTGCGCGGCAGGAACGAGAATTCCGGATGCAGCGTCGAGTACTGGCGCAGGATTTCGGCCCAGATGCGCGGGTCTTCGACTTCGCCGGGCACCACGCCCGCCCACTGGTCCGAGGTGACATTGCGGATGCAATTGCCCGAGGTCTGCATGCCGTGAATCCCGACCTTGGCGAGATCCGCCAGCGCGTCGGGCAATTCGGCCAGCTTGATCCAGTTGTACTGGATGTTCTGCCGGGTGGTGAAATGGCCGTAGCCGCGGTCGTACTTGCGCGCGACATGGGCCAGCGCGCGCATCTGCTTCGACGACAGCGTTCCGTAGGGAATCGCGATCCGCAGCATGTAGGCGTGCAGTTGCAGATACACGCCGTTCATCAGCCGCAGCGACTTGAATTCGTCCTCGGTCAGTTCGCCGGACAGCCGGCGCGCGACCTGATCGCGAAACTCAGAGACCCGTTCGTTGACGATGGTCCGGTCGAGTTCGTCGTAAGCATACATAACGTGAGCCTTAAGCAGATGTCTTGAAGCGGACCAGAATCCGACCCGCTTGATTAAAACGCGAGGTCGATTCCAGCGCGATCGCACTCCCTCTCCCGTGGGGAGAGGGTTGGGGTGAGGGCGTACAATCTATCGTGAGAGCGTACGCCCCCACCCGCCGCGCTTCGCGCATCGACCTCTCCTCACGGGAGAGGTGAAGTGGTGTTTGCGGCACGCTTCGGTTCCACATTCCCTGAACCTCACTCAGGCCGAGACGAGAAGATCGATGGTGACGCCCTGCTGACGGATTTTCTCGCGCAGGTTGCCGGGCGCGATGCCCTTGTCCGAGACTTCGACCGGCGCGATGTAGGCGCCGACCGCGCCGATATCGTCGGCGACCGCCTCCGCGAGCAGCGCGCGCGCGTCATCGGCAGTCCGCACGATGGCAGCGTCGGACAGTCTGTCCGACCATCGATGCGCGGGCGTCCGGTAAATCACCGCGCCATCGCCGGTGCGGTTGGCCGTGACAATGGAGGGACCGGTGATCTTGATTTTCTGTTGCAGAGGTGAGGTCATTCGGCTGCCATCAATAGGTCTGAGATGAGGTCATCGGGGGTTGCTTGCAGATTTCCGTTCCGCCACGGAGCGGAACGGGACACGACGTCGCCAATGATCAGGATTGCGGGACCGGGCTTCACCTGATCGGCGAGTGACGGGAGATCGCTGAGCTTGCCGACCACGGCCTTCGAATCGGTCCGGGTCACGCGGGCGAACACACCGACCGGCGTGTCGGGCGAGCGTCCCGCCTTGAGGAGGCCCGCGCGAATGGTCGGCGCCGCCGTCATGCCCATGTAGACGACGACGGTCATTTTCGTATCGGTCAGCGCGGACCAGTCGACATTGCCGGCATCTTCCGCCTTGTGCGCGGTGAGGAAGGTGATGCGCAGCGCTTCCTGACGATAGGTCAGCGGCACTTCGGATTCGGCGGCGGCGCCGAGTCCGGCGGTGATGCCGGGAATGACCGCATAGGCGACGCCCGCCGCGCGCAGTGCCGCGATTTCCTCGCCGCCGCGCCCGAAGATGAAAGGATCGCCGCCCTTGAGCCGCACGGCGCGCTTGCCCGCCTGTGCGGCCTCGATCAGAAGGCGATGGATCTTGTCCTGGCCGATGCCGGGCTTGCCGACGCGCCGGCCGACCGGCACCCGCGCCGCATCCCGGCGCGCACGGTCGAGAATTTCAGGCGACACCAGATCGTCGTAGAACACCACGTCGGCGTCCTGCAGCGCGCGCAGCGCCTTGACGGTGAGCAGGTCGGGATCGCCCGGCCCCGCGCCGACCAGCGTGACGATGCCGTCACCGCCGCTTGCCGCGAACGCCACCGGATCGTGAATCGATGCGAGCTTGCGCTCGGCATCGTCAACGCGCCCGGCGAGAACGTCCGCGCCGATCGGGCCGTCAATCACGCGCTCCCAGAACAGGCGGCGCATGGCTACTTCGGGAAGCCTTGCCTTGATGGCGTCGCGCCAGCGCCCCGCGAACGATGCGAGATCGCCGATGCGCGCAGGCAGCAGTGTTTCGATACGTTCGCGCACACGGCGCGCCACAACAGGCGATGCGCCGCCGGTGCCGACCGCAACGACCACGTCGCCGCGATCCACAATGGCCGGGAAGATGAAAGTCGAATGCGCGACCTCGTCCATCACGTTGACGGGAATGCCGAGCGAACGCGCGCGCGCCGCCATGGCGTGTCCGGTGCCACCGGCGCCCGCGCAGAGAATCGCAATAACGTTGGAAAGTTCGGCGGCGAGCGGATCGCCATCAGCGCGTTCGACGCGCAGGGCAGCCTCCGCATCAAACCGCGAAAGATCATGATGCCCGTCGGTCGAGAACCATCGCACGCGCGCACCCGCCGCCAGCAGCAGGCGCAGTTTGGCCTGCGCAAGCTCGCCCTCGCCGACCAGAACGACTGGTCCGGCTTGCAGATCGAGGAATACCGGCAGAAAGCGCATGCGAAACTCCGCTCCCCCAATTCCGGGGTTGACTGAAATTATTTTCTATTTATGTATCTTGCAAGCGGCATAAAGAGAAAATTATTTCTTCTACGCTGCGATGCAAACTTGGAATTTGGTACCACAAACGCAGCGCAAAAGAGATGCTTCTTCTCGTGCTCCATCAGGATGGCGATGAGCCCCGTCTGAGTGCCGCTGCATCTTTCGCAAGCAAAGGCGTGCGGGCGCAGCCCGGGACGGAGTAATTCCCATGGCAAAATCTCTGGCAAATTCTCCGGCAAGCTCTTTGGTGAATTCTCAGGCAGCCCCGCCTGCCGCACCGCTGATATCGCCCGTGCCTTCGATGGATCATCTCGATGAGCTCGAAGCGCAGAGCATCTACATTTTCCGCGAGGCCTTCGCCCGGCTGAAAAAGCTCGCGCTGCTCTGGTCGCTCGGCAAAGATTCCAACGTGATGATCTGGCTGGCGCGCAAGGCGTTCTTCGGCAAGGTGCCGTTCCCCGCGCTGCACGTCGACACGCAGAAGAAATTTCCCGAGATGTACGCCTTCCGCGATCAGTACGCGAAGGAATGGGGTCTCGATCTGAAAGTCGATTACTGCCCGCCGATCGAGGACATCGATCCGACGCTGCCGCCCGCCGCGCGCTCCGCCGCGCGCAAGACGGAAGGGCTCAAGCTTGCATTGGCCAAGTACGGCTTCGATGGACTGATCGCCGGCATCCGCCGCGACGAGGAAGCCACCCGCGCCAAGGAGCGCGTGTTTTCGCCGCGCGGACTTGAAGGCGGCTGGGACGTGCGCGATCAGCCGCCGGAATTCTGGGATCACTTCAACGCCTCGCCGCCGCAGAGCGCCCATTTGCGCATCCATCCGATCCTGCACTGGACCGAGGAAGATATCTGGGCCTACACCCAGCGCGAGAACATTCCGATCATTCCACTGTATCTGTCGAACAACGGCAAGCGCTACCGCTCGCTCGGCGATCAGGACATTACCAATCCGGTCGTGTCGGATGCCTCGAACATCGAGGAAATCCTGGCCGAACTGAAAGCCACGAAAGTGCCGGAGCGCGCCGGACGCGCGCTCGACCACGAAACCGAAGATGCCTTCGAGCGGCTTCGTGTCGCCGGTTATCTCTGACGTTGGATGAGCGCCCCGATGAACATCGCAGTCACCAAAATCGCGCCAAAGGCTTCACTCGCGCCGGCACCGAACGGCTCTGCCACCCGCCCGCAGGTCCGTATCGTCATCGTCGGCCATGTCGATCACGGCAAGTCCACGCTGGTCGGCCGCCTGCTGCATGAAACCGGCAGTCTTCCGGACGGCAAGCTGGAAATGCTGCAGGCCGTCAGCGCACGGCGCGGCATGCCGTTCGAATGGTCGTTTCTGCTGGACGCATTGCAGACCGAGCGCGACCAGGGCATCACCATCGACACCACGCAGATCCGTTTCCGCACACCGTCGCGCGACGTCGTTCTGATCGACGCGCCGGGCCATGCGGAATTCCTGCGCAACATGATCACCGGCGCATCGCAGGCCGACGGCGCAATTCTCATTATCGACGCGCTGGAAGGCGTGCGCGACCAGACCCGGCGTCACGGCTATCTGCTGCATCTGCTGGGCGTCAAACAGGTCGCCGTCGTGGTCAACAAGATGGACCGCGTCGATTACAGCGCCGCACGCTTCAAGGACATCAGCGACGAGATTTCGGCACATCTCACCGGCCTCGGCGTCACGCCGACCGCCATCGTGCCCATATCGGCGCGTGACGGCGACGGCGTCACCGAGCGCACCGCCAACATCGACTGGTACGATGGCCCGACCGTGGTCGAGGCCATCGACGGACTGACGCCGGCGCGCGCGCTGGACGAACTGGCATTGCGATTGCCGGTGCAGGCGATCTACAAGTTCGACGACCGCCGCATCGTCGCGGGCCGCGTCGAATCCGGCAATATCGGCACCGGCGACGAAATCGTCATCATGCCCACCGGCAAGGTCGCCAAGGTGAAGTCGGTCGAAAG
>JAGVII010000808.1 GCA_020056155.1 Afipia sp. | reverse complement strand
CCGCCCTTGCCACCCAGGGCTTCCGACGCGATCTTCACCAGATCGACGGCACTGAAGCGCGAGGTCAGGTCCGCGGTAACGCCGACCACCGCACCGGCCTTGCCGTCCTCGCCGACATTGATGATCGCGACGACGCCGGAGCCGATCTGCTTCTTGCCGTCGTCGGCAAGGCTCTTGAGATCCTTCATCTCAATGCCCTGCACCGCGCGGCCGAGGAATTTCACATCGCCGATGGTGCGAATATCGGAGGCTGCGCCGGCGCTGCCGCCCGCTGCGGCGCCGCCGCCCATCGCCAGCTTCTTGCGCGCGTCCGACAGGTCGCGCTCGAGTTTCTTGCGCTCCTCGATCAGAGCCGCGACGCGCGCCGGCAGGTCGTCCAGCGTGGTTTTCAGTTCCGCCGCCGCCGCCTTCGCGGTGTGGATGGTGGCGTTCACGGCGTGACGCGCATTGTTTCCGGTCAGCGCCTCGATGCGCCGGACGCCGGAGGCCACAGCACTTTCGCCGCTGATGGAGATCAGGCCGATGTCGCCGGTGCGGCGCACATGGGTGCCGCCGCACAATTCGACCGACCAGCCGAGCGCGTTGCCCTGCCCCGCGCCCATCGACACCACGCGCACTTCGTCGCCGTACTTCTCCCCGAACAGCGCCCGCGCGCCGGAATCCCGCGCATCGTCCACCGCCATCGAGCGGGTGACGACTTCGCCGTTTTCCAGCACGACATCGTTGGCAATGTCCTCGATACGGCGCAGTTCGTCCGCCGAGATCGGCTTGTTGTGGGCGAAGTCGAAACGCAGCCGCTCCGGAGCGACCAATGAGCCGCGCTGCGCGATGTGATCGCCCAGCACCTGACGCAGCGCCTCGTGCAGAAGATGCGTCGCGGAGTGATTGGCACGGATCGACGTGCGGCGCGCATGATCGACTTCGAGTTGCAGCGGCGCGCCGAGTTTCACGGTGCCTTGCTCGACGGTGCCGAGATGCACGTAAAGATCGCCCGCCTTCTTCTGGGTGTCGGTGACACGCACGCGCACGCCATCGCCGCTCAGAATGCCGGTGTCGCCGACCTGACCGCCGGATTCGGCATAGAACGGCGTCTGGTTCATGACGATGGCAACGCCGTCGCCGGTCGCGGCAGCTTCGATCTCCTTGCCGTCCTTCACCAGCGCGGTGACGACGCCTTCGGCTATTTCCGTGTCGTAGCCCAGGAACTCACTCGCGCCGAGTTTCTCGCGCAACGGGAACCAGATGTTCTCGGTGGCGGTGTCACCGGACCCGGCCCATGCCGCGCGCGCCTTCTTGCGCTGCTGCTCCATCGCATCGGTGAACGAGGCGATATCGACGCCGATGCCGCGGTTGCGCAGCGCGTCCTGTGTGAGGTCGAGCGGAAAGCCATAGGTATCGTACAGCGTGAACGCGGTCTCGCCGTCGAACATGTCGCCCTTCTTCAGCGACGCGCTTTTCTCGTCCAGAATCGTGAGGCCGCGATCCAGCGTCTTGCGGAAGCGGGTTTCCTCCAGCTTCAGCGTTTCCTCGATCAGGTTCTCGGCGCGCACCAGTTCGGGATAGGCCTGACCCATCTCGCGCACCAGCGCCCATACGAGACGATACATCAGCGGCTCTTTTGCCCCGAGCAACTGCCCGTGGCGCATCGCGCGGCGCATGATCCGGCGCAGCACGTAGCCGCGCCCCTCGTTCGACGGCAGCACGCCATCGGAAATCAGGAAGGATGAGGCGCGCAGATGGTCGGCGATCACACGCAGCGACGCCTTCTGTTCGCCCTGCGGGTCGGCCCCGGTCAGTTCGGCGATGGCGCGGATCAGCGCAACAAACAGGTCGATCTCGTAGTTGTCATGCTTGCCCTGAAGCACCGCAGCGATGCGCTCCAGGCCCATGCCGGTGTCGATCGACGGCTTCGGCAGCGCGACGCGATTGCCGGGCGCGATCTGATCGAACTGCATGAACACGAGATTCCAGATCTCGATGAAGCGGTCGCCATCTTCCTCGGGGGAGCCGGGAGGGCCGCCCCAGATTTTGTCGCCATGATCGAAGAAGATTTCCGAACACGGGCCGCAGGGGCCGGTGTCGCCCATCTGCCAGAAGTTATCCGACGTCGCGATCCGGATGATTTTCGATTCGGGCAGGCCTGCGATCTTTTTCCAGAGGCCGAACGCCTCGTCGTCCTCGGAATAGACAGTGACCAGCAGCTTGTCCTTCGGGAGCCCGTACTCCTTGGTGATCAAATTCCAGGCAAGCTCGATGGCGCGATCCTTGAAATAATCGCCGAACGAGAAGTTCCCGAGCATCTCGAAGAAGGTGTGGTGCCGCGCGGTATAGCCGACATTGTCGAGGTCGTTGTGCTTGCCGCCGGCGCGAACGCATTTCTGCGATGAGGTCGCGCGCTGATAGGGCCGCTTCTCGAGCCCTGTGAACACGTTCTTGAACTGCACCATGCCCGCATTGGTGAACATCAGTGTCGGGTCGTTGCGCGGGACCAGCGGCGATGACGGCACGATCTCGTGGCCGTTCTTCGCAAAGTAATTCAGATACGCAGACCTGATCTCGTTAACGCCGCTCATCATCGTCCAATCGGGTTCAATATCTTTACGACATGGCACTTTCCGGGATGCGAAACGGCTGGGGTTTCGCTGGAAAATGGCCCTGTTGCGCCACCCGCTCTCAATGACGGGTGCAGCGCGGTTTGTCCTGCCCCGTTTCTAGACGGAACGGCCCTGCAATGTCCAGAAAGTGTGCACCAGATCAGCAACTTGCAGCGCCGTCTCAGAACCGCCGCGAAGCCCGTTGATAATCTCGCAGTTGCGTTGACAGGGCCGAGTAACCCGTGTTTCCCTGCTTGTGTGAGCTATATGTTAAGCTGACAAGTCACGTCGGGAGAGACCGGCTTCATGCCGGCGCCGAAGGAGCAACCGCCCCGGAAACTCTCAGGCAAACGGACCGTGTGACTGACTGAAATCTGGAAAGAGATGCGGCCGGACGCTCCGGCGCGGCATCCGCCGACGGGATAATACTCTCAGGCGCAGCGACAGATGGGGCTTCGACAGGGTTTCGGGAACTGGTCCCGAATCCGTCAGGAGCCCGTCCATGCTAGCTGCCGAACGACAACCATCCTCTCCTGCCGATACTGCGCTGAAGCGCGTTCCGCTGCATGACCTGCATGTGGCGCGCGGCGGCAAGATCGTGCCGTTCGCCGGCTACGAGATGCCGGTGCAATACACGGCCGGCGTGCTGAAGGAACATCTCCACACCCGCGGCTCCGCCGGCCTGTTCGATGTGTCACATATGGGCCAGATCACGCTCACGGCGAAATCCGGCAAGGTCGAGGACGCCGCCCGCGCGCTGGAACGTCTGGTGCCGCAGGATATTTTCGCTGTCCCACAAGGCCGTCAGCGCTATGCGCAGTTCACCAGCGACACCGGCGGCATTCTCGACGATCTGATGGTGGCGAACTTCGGCGATCACCTGTTCCTGGTGGTCAACGCCGCCTGCAAGGCCGAGGACGAAGCGCATCTGCGCAAGCATCTCTCCGATGATTGCATCATCGAACCGCTGCCCGGTCGCGCGCTGATCGCTTTGCAGGGGCCGAAGGCGGTCGAGGTGCTTTCGAAGCTCGCGCCGACGGTCGCCGCCATGCGATTCATGGACGCCGGGCCGCGCAAGGTGCAGATCTCCGGTCGAGCCATCGACTGCTTCGTCTCGCGCTCGGGCTATACCGGCGAGGACGGCTTCGAGATTTCGGTTCCAGCAAACGACGCCGGGCGCCTCGCGACCGCGTTGCTCGCCGACCCCGCCGTGCTGCCGATCGGCCTTGGCGCGCGCGACAGCCTGCGGCTGGAGGCCGGCCTCTGTCTTTATGGCCATGACATTGACACCACCACCACACCGGTCGAAGGCGCGCTGGAATGGTCGGTGCAAAAGAGCCGCCGCAAAGGCGGCGCGCGCGCGGGAGGTTTCCCCGGCGCGGACGTTATCCTGAAAGAATTCGAGACCGGCGCGTCGAGCCGCCGCGTCGGTCTGCGGGCCGAGGGCCGTGCGCCGGTGCGCGAACACGCGGCGCTCTATGCCAGCGAAACCTCGACCGACCAGATCGGCACCGTTACATCCGGCGGCTTCGGGCCGACCCTGAACGCCCCGGTGGCGATGGGGTATCTGCCGGCGTCCTTATCCACCGAAGGCACCATCGTTTTCGCGGATGTGCGCGGGCAACGCCTGGCCCTGCGCGTCTCGGCGATGCCGTTCGTGCCCAATGGTTACAAACGATAGCAACATCAACACTGGAAATGCTGAGGACCACCATGACCACGCTGTTTACCTCCGATCACGAATGGCTGCAGATCGACGGCGATGTCGCCACCATCGGCATCACCGATTACGCGCAGACCCAGCTCGGCGACGTCGTGTTCGTCGAACTGCCGAAGGTCGGCCGTACGCTGAAAAAAGCCGAAGCCGCCGCCGTGGTTGAAAGCGTCAAAGCCGCGTCCGACGTCTATGCGCCGATCACGGGCGAAGTGCTCGAGGTCAACGATGCCGTCGCCGCCGATCCGTCGCTGGTGAATTCCGATCCGGGCAAGACCGCCTGGTTCTTCAAGCTGCGTATCGCCAACAAGAGCGATCTCGACGGACTGATGGATGAAGCCGCCTACAAGGCCCACACGGCGTAGGCCACAGGATAGATATTCGATGGAAGATACGTTGTCATTGCGAGCGAAGCGAAGCAATCCAGAGCCACAAGGAAGACTGGATTGCTTCGTCGCAAGAGCTCCTCGCAATGACAGTATTTAAATCCTCAAGGAGACCTTGATGACTAGATCCCGTCCCGCCGAACCCGCTGTCGATTTCGTCCGCCGGCATATCGGCCCCTCATCGCGCGACATCGACGCCATGCTGCAAACCGTCGGCGCGGCGAGCCTTCAGGCGCTGATGAGCGAGACGCTGCCGGCGTCGATCCGGCTGAAGGCGCCGCTGGATCTGGGAAAGCCGCTCAGCGAAATCGACGCGATCACGCATATGCGCGGCATCGCGGCGCGCAATCAGGTGTTCACCTCACTGATCGGCCAAGGTTACTCGGGCACGGTCCTGCCTGCGGTGATCCAGCGCAACATCCTCGAAAATCCCGCGTGGTACACGGCCTACACACCGTATCAGCCGGAAATCAGCCAGGGGCGGCTGGAAGCGCTGTTCAATTTCCAGACCATGATCTGCGACCTCACCGGGCTCGACATCGCCAATGCGTCGCTGCTGGACGAAGGCACCGCGGCTGCGGAAGCCATGGCGCTGGCCGAGCGCTCGTCGCCGGTGAAAACCAAGGCGTTCTTCGTCGATCATGAGGTGCATCCGCAGACGCTTGCCGTGCTGCGCACCCGCGCCGAACCGCTCGGCTGGTCGCTGATCGTCGGCGATCCCGCGCGTGACCTCGACAAGGCCGACGTGTTCGGCGCGCTGTTCCAGTATCCCGGCACGCACGGCGGGCTGAATGATCCGCGCGCGGCGATTGCAGCACTCAAGGCGAAAGGCGGCATTGCAGTTGTCGCCGCCGATCCGCTGGCGCTGACGCTGATCGCGTCGCCCGGCGATCTCGGCGCGGACATTGCGGTTGGTTCAACCCAGCGCTTCGGCGTGCCGATGGGTTACGGCGGACCGCACGCGGCCTACATGGCGGTGAAGGATGCGCTGAAGCGCTCCCTGCCCGGCCGCATCGTCGGCCTGTCGGTGGATTCACGCGGCGCGCCCGCCTATCGCCTCGCGCTGCAGACCCGCGAGCAGCACATCCGCCGCGAGAAAGCCACCTCGAACATCTGCACCGCGCAGGTTCTGCTCGCCGTCATCGCGTCGATGTACGCGGTCTATCACGGCCCCGAGGGGTTGACGCACATCGCGCGCACCGTGCACCGGCGGACCGCCGTGCTGGCGGCCGGTTTGAAGAAGCTCGGCTTCGCGCCACTGAACGACAGCTATTTCGACACCGTGACGGTGGCTGTGAACGGCCAGCGGCAGGCAATCATCTCCCACGCCGCCCACGAGCAGATCAACCTGCGGCTCGATGAGACCACTGTCAGCATCGCGCTGGACGAGACCACGACCCCTGCGGTTGTCGAGAGCGTGTGGCGCACCTTCGGCGGCAATCTTGTTTATGCCGACATCGAGAAGGAGGCGCGGGACACGCTGCCGCCCGCTCTTGCGCGCACCAGCAAGTTCCTGACCCATCCGGTGTTCCACGAGCACCGCTCCGAAACCGAACTGCTGCGCTACATGCGCAAGCTCTCCGACCGCGATCTCGCGCTCGATCGCGCCATGATCCCGCTCGGCTCGTGCACCATGAAGCTGAACGCCACCACCGAAATGATCCCGGTGACCTGGCCGGAATTCGGCGGGTTGCATCCGTTCGCGCCCAAGGAACAGGCGGCCGGCTATCACGCGATGTTCGCCACGCTGGAAAAGTGGCTTGCCGACATCACCGGCTATGACGCGGTGTCGCTGCAGCCGAATTCCGGCGCGCAGGGCGAGTATGCCGGGCTGCTGGCGATCCGCGCCTATCATGCCTCGCGGGGCGAGCCGCACCGCAAGGTCTGTCTCATTCCCTCCTCGGCCCACGGCACCAATCCGGCCTCCGCCAGCATGGTCGGCATGGATGTGGTTGTCGTCGCCTGCGACACGCGCGGCGACGTCGATGTCGAGGACCTGCGCAAGAAGGCGGCCGAGCACGCCAACGATCTTGCCGCGGTGATGATCACCTATCCCTCGACCCACGGCGTGTTCGAGGAGCACATCCGCGAGATCTGCGACATCGTCCATGACCATGGCGGACAGGTCTATCTCGACGGCGCGAACCTGAACGCCCAGGTCGGCCTCGCGCGGCCCGGCGACTACGGCGCGGACGTCAGCCATCTCAACCTGCACAAGACGTTCTGCATTCCGCACGGCGGCGGCGGCCCCGGCATGGGCCCGATCGGCGTGAAGAAGCACCTCGCGCCGTTCCTTCCGGCGAATATCACGAACGGCGCGGAAGCTGCGGTCGGTCCTGTCTCCGCTGCGCCTTACGGCTCGGCGTCGATCCTGGTGATTTCCTACATCTACATCCTGATGATGGGCGGCGACGGCCTGAGCCGCGCCACCGAAGTCGCGATCCTGAACGCGAACTACATCGCGAAACGACTCGATCCGCATTTCCCGGTGCTGTACCGGAACGCCAGGGGACGCGTCGCGCACGAGTGCATCGTCGACCCGCGCGGGCTCAAGACGGGATCGGGCGTCACCGTGGACGACATCGCCAAGCGCCTGATCGACTACGGCTTCCACGCCCCGACCATGAGCTTCCCGGTGCCGGGCACGCTGATGATCGAGCCTACCGAATCCGAATCGAAGGCGGAACTGGATCGGTTCTGCGACGCCATGATCGCGATCCGCCGCGAGATTGCGGACGTCGAGGCAGGACGTTTCAGGATCGAGGCGTCGCCGCTGCGTCATGCGCCGCACACCGTGCACGACATCGCCGAGGACAAATGGGAGCGGCCGTATTCACGCGCGGAAGGCTGCTTCCCGGCCGGGACCTCGCGCACCGACAAGTACTGGTGCCCGGTGGGGCGCGTCGACAACGTTCACGGCGACCGCAATCTGGTCTGCTCGTGCCCGCCGGTCGCTGACTACGCGCAGGCGGCGGAGTAACCAGACGCTGCAAGCAACAATCCCCACGTAGCTGTCATGGCCGGGCTTGTCCCGGCCATCTCGATTCGGAAGGCACCATGCCTGATGGATCGGGATCACCGGGACGAGCCCGGCCATGACAATCGTTGTGTGCCGCAAACGCTTGGCGCATCTCAAACAAATCGGGCGCTGGGGATGTCGGCAACTCAACATCCACAACGCCCGTTTGCTTTCCGAAGGTACGATGGATGCCCGAAAAGGATTCCCGTCTTTTCGGATCGCACCTGAACCCGGACGTTTAGATCCGGGCCAGAAATTTAATCCTCCACCGGCTCCTCGCCGTCGGCATCGCGCTCCGGGGAGCCTGCGAGAATCTGCTCGGCGATCAGGCCGGAGTTCTGGCGGATCAAGGCTTCGATCTTCGCCGTCACGTCAGGATTGGCCTTCAGGAAGGTCTTGGAATTCTCGCGGCCCTGCCCGAGGCGCACGCTGTCATAGGAGAACCACGCGCCGGACTTCTCGACGATGCCGGCTTTCACGCCGAGATCGAGAATTTCGCCCAGCTTCGAGACGCCCTCGCCGTACATGATGTCGAATTCGACCTGCTTGAACGGCGGCGCCAGCTTGTTCTTCACGACCTTGACGCGGGTCGAGTTGCCGATCACTTCGTCGCGTTCCTTGATCTGGCCGATGCGGCGGATGTCGAGGCGCACCGAGGCATAGAACTTCAAGGCGTTGCCGCCGGTGGTGGTTTCCGGCGAGCCATACATCACCCCGATCTTCATGCGGATCTGGTTGATGAAGATCACCATGGTGTGGGACTTGTTGATCGAGGCGGTGAGCTTGCGCAGCGCCTGGCTCATCAGCCGCGCCTGCAATCCTGGCAGACTGTCGCCCATCTCGCCTTCGAGTTCGGCGCGCGGCACCAGTGCCGCCACCGAGTCCACGACCAGCACATCGACCGCGCCGGAGCGCACCAGCGTGTCGGCGATTTCCAGCGCCTGCTCGCCGTGATCCGGCTGCGAGATCAGAAGTTCATCGACATTGACGCCGAGCTTGCGGGCATAGACCGGATCGAGCGCGTGTTCGGCGTCGATGAAGGCGCAGATGCCGCCCTTCTTCTGGGCTTCGGCCACCGTGTGCAGCGCCAGCGTGGTCTTGCCGGACGATTCCGGGCCGTAGATCTCGACCACGCGGCCCTTCGGCAAACCGCCGACGCCCAGCGCGATATCCAGCCCGAGCGAACCCGAGGAAATCGTCTCGATGTCCATGGAGCGGTCGTTCTTACCGAGCTTCATCACGGAGCCCTTGCCGAACTGGCGCTCGATCTGGGAGAGCGCGGCCGACAGGGCCTTGGTCTTGTCCATGGAGGATCCTTCAACGATACGCAGGGCAGTCGGAGTGGTAGCCATTGATCTAGCTCCTTATGAAGGGATTCGCGACAGGGACAAACGGCAAGCGCCAAAGGATGGCAGCGCTG
>JAGVII010000838.1 GCA_020056155.1 Afipia sp. | reverse complement strand
GCGCGACTGCGAGCCGGTTTTTAGTGTCGATGTTCACAAGGCGCGATCCAGAAAATGGCCAGCCGGTGGCGGCGCGGCCCTTGGCGGCGCGCCTTCGCCGATCACGATGTCGCCGGGCTCGAGTGCGGCTTCGCGCAGCGCATGCGACAGCTGCGGCGCATTGATCCGCAGTTGCGCCGCCGTCGCGGACCGCTCGGCCCACATTCGCACAGATGTTCGCCCATGGCTCAGCGACACCAGCGCATGCACCGGCCCGCTCGGCTCGACGTCCAATGAGAACCGCGCACGCCAGACGCGGTTGGCCGCTTCAGCCTCGCTGCCCGCGCCATCACGCGAAATCTCGAACTGCGCCACCGCGGTGCCCTGCTGCGTGACAAACGGAATCTCGAAATTCCAGCGCGGCGCATTGGGATCAATCCGCGCGCCCGGCACGTCAACCGGCAATGACGCCGCCTGCAGCAGCGTCTGCCGCGCCAGTGCCGCCTCGGTGTCCTCGATCAGGCGATGCGCCATGGTTGCCGGCGCGTCGTCGGGTGCAAGCGATGGAAGTGCCACGGGCTGCGCGGCTGTGTCCGAGCCACGGAACGGCGGCGGCGGCACAGTGGTACGCGCGATCGCCTCCTCGCCATCGGTCCCGCGCGCGGCGGCGCCTGCACGCGCTTCCGCATTGAGCATGTTTGCAACCGCGTCCTGCACACCCTTCGGAAACCCCTGCAATACCTCCTGAAGCGCGGTGAGCCCCGCGCTCGCCGACGCGACGCGGTTCGCCGCCGTCGGCAGCGGCTCGTTCGGCGCGTAGATACGAATTTTCCCGTCGCTTTCGGCGGCATCCTCAGCGACGCGCACCGGCGCCTGCGGCAGCAAAATTTCGCCCTCAATATGCGGTGACAGTGGCGGCGCGGCGGACGACGGCACGCTCAAGGGCTGCGGTGAAGCACCCGGCGCAGGCGCATTGCCGAGCCACGATGCGACGGTCTGGCGAAACACGATCAGCGCGGCCTTGAGATCGGGACCGTTGCCGGGCTGCGAGGACGCGAGGCTTTGCTCAAGGAACAGACCCGAACTTCGGAACGCGGTTTTCAGCGCATCGCCGGTCAGATTTTCGCTGAGCGGCGTGCGCTGCGCGAGCAATTGCGCGGCCGCCTGTTGCAGGGTCTGCGGCAACGTCTGCGATGACGCCGCCACACCGAGATTTGCGAACAGCGGCGACAGGCTGTCCTGACGCGCGGCGGCGGTCTGCACCGCGGCCGAGACAGCAAGCGCTTCGAGATTGGTCAGCACGCGGCCTGCCGCGGCGGTCTGCACCGGCACGTCGGCCTTCGGCACGCTGACCGTATCCGCCTTTGCGGCACCCGTTGACGCGGCGGGCGCGGATGACGGCGCATCGCCCTCACCCGGCACAATCTGAAGCCGCACGCCTTGCGGCGTTTGCGACACCGCCAGTTGCAGCATCTGGCCGGGTTGCAACGGCACCTCGGACAGCACTTGAATGGTCAGGTTCGCGATCGCAATGCGGACCAGATTGGCATCGAGTTGCTTCAGCACAGTCGCGTCGATCACGGTGCCCGGCTTCAACGCAACGCCCGCCGCCACGCCCTGGGCGGCGACGACCGGAAAGACGGGATTGATGGCGATCGACATGATGGAGGCCTTGTTCGGCCGCCACGCTAGCCCAGCGTCGTAAACGTCTTGTTAACCGAAACCCTGGCGGGACCGAGTACAAATTAAGGGTGTCGTCCCGGCGAACGGCGGGACGACGGGCCTACAAATCCCAGCTAGGAGAACGCCTTCAACACCCGCGCCGCGGCCTCGAAATCCTTCAGCCGCATGGCGCGGCGGGCCTCGACCTCGTCGTCCGCGCCCCATTTCTCGCTGTTCCAGTCCTCGTCCACATGCGCCGCAGCCCAGACCTGCGCGCCATCCATCACGCCATGCCTGAGCGCCAGCGCCAGCAGCGCCGAGCCTGTGATCGTGGTAACCACATGAAAGGCGCCGACCGGCCAGGCCTCGGTGGGCAAGCCGTTGCGCGCGGCCGCGACGGCCGTTTCCGGCTGACGCACATGGATCAAGCCTTCGGTGAGAATGAAATGCGCGCCGAGCGCTTCAGCCGCCCACCGCAGCACCGGGTCCCAGTGCTCCGCCTGTCGCGCGATCAGCGCTTCGGGGAAACCGGCGCGATAGAACAAGAGATCGGTCTCGAAATACTTCGCGGCGTCGTCGGCGACGGCCTGAACATCCTTTGCGACGCCGTCGATCACGCTGTTGGCCAGCCGCGTCAGCGGCATCGCCATCGGATCGATGTCGTCCTTCTGGGCGTCCCATTCCGCCGCCATCGCCTCGGCGAGATCACGCGTCGGCGCAGCGAGCGGATTCCGGCCCGGCGTGCGCACCGGTTTGCCGTCGAGCGTCACGGCGAAACCGTCCGGCCCCTCGGTCACGCCCGCGCTGGTGTAGAAGCGCTTGCGCAGCGGCGTGCGGGAGGATTTGCGCGAGGCCTCGCGCGGATCGAGCGGGGACTTGCCGGCAACTTCATCGAACAGTTCGCGCATTGATTTGCCTTTTAATTTTGTGGGCATAACCTTATCCGAAAACCGGTCCCCACTTTTCGGGGTCATGCCCTATTGGTTGGCACACTGGCGCGAATACGCCGCCCGCTGGTTGGGGTTAAGCCCCCATGCCGCGCCGTCGTCAAGGCAGCGCGCGACGCGGTCGCTGAACGACGGACGGCGCTCGCGCTTCAGCACCCGCTTCGGTGGCGTGTCCTGCGTCACACGGCCCGGCGTGGTGTTCTGCAACGCGAACGGCGGCGGCGAACTCATCTGTGGCACCGTCGGTACCACGATTGGCGGCGGCGGCGGCGCAGGCGGCGCAACCGGAAACGGAATCACCGGCTGATTGTTGACACCGCCCGGCGGAAATACCTGCGCGTGTGCGGCGCCGGCGAACACGAGCGCAAAAACGACCGAAAATGAAATCCACAGCTTGCTCTGCATTCGATTCCTGCCCGAGGGCCATCTTTCGTTCGTCATGCCCGGATTTATTCCGGGCATCCACGTCTTTTCTGGACGATTCAAGACGTGGATGGCCGGGACAAGCCCGGCCATGACGTGCTCGATCATCTATATCGTGCGCGAAAGCGACCACAGCAAGAGGATCATTCCTCCGGCGCGTTCTCGATCGGATCGAAACGATCGGCCTCGAGGCCGAGCAGGTTCCACGATTGCAGCATATGCGGCGGCAGCGGCGCGGTGACGTCGATGAAGCCGCCGCGCGGATGCGGGATCACGATGCGGCGCGCCAGAAGATGCAGCCGCTTCTGCAGGCCGCCGGGAAGTTCCCAGTTTTCCTTGTTGAAGTATTTCGGATCGCCCACGATAGCGTGATCGATATGCGCCATGTGCGCGCGCAACTGATGGGTGCGCCCGGTCACCGGCTTCAGCGACACCCACGCCAGCTTCTGCGCCGAGGCCTCGACCACGGCATAATAAGTCACCGCATGGGCCGCGCCCTCGTCGCCATGCGCTGCGACGCGCATGATCGAATCTTCCTCGCTCTCGTCTTTCGCCAGATAAGTCGAGATGCGCCCCTGCTTCGGTTTCGGAACGCCTGCCACCAGCGCCCAGTAGATCTTGCGCGCGGATCGATGACGGAACGAACCCGTGAGCGCCGTGGCGGCAAACCGCGTCTTGGCGATCAGGAGACAGCCGGAGGTTTC
>JAGVII010000046.1 GCA_020056155.1 Afipia sp. | reverse complement strand
TCGCGGCGGTGGCGGCCCCGCCCGGCTCCAGCGCGTTGAAGTCGAGGATCGGCCGCATCAGCAAGAGCGTTCGCTTGTCGGCTTCCGTCAGGGGCTCGTTGCTGGACAGTTCCTTCCAGGAGAAGGTCGCAGGCTGATTTGCCACCACCTTCTCGACGGTCTCGGCGACCAGATTCAGCGGCCGGGCCATGGAATCTCGCGAATATTGGCCCCGTTGGGAACCAGCCAGGCCGAATTCCAGCACGCCTGTCAGGCCGCGCAGGCTGGGGTCATCCATTAGAATATCGAAAATTGGGGCTGCCGAGGCCAGTTCACCGGCCTGTTTGGCCACCTCGGGGGTTGGCAAGAACAAAAGTCCGTTATTGTCGAAGAACGGCCCGCCACCCGGACGCCTGATCCAGATGAACCTGTCGGTCTGTGGGAGCAACTTCTTCTCAAGAGCGGCGGCGGCCTGTCGGGAGAGTTCCGGCGTCGGAGCCTCGACAACGGCCAAAATACTGTCATTTCGGCCCGGAAACGCCTTCTCGAAGTCAATTTCGCGCTTCCGCCAGTCCAGATCAGGAGAAATCAGCGTCGCGACGTCGGTATTGATGGCAAAGTTCCGGTGGGAGTAGACGCCCGCCGCCGCTGCCAAAGCTACGCCAGCCAGGATGACCAGCCATGCGTGGCGCGTGCAGAAACGAACAAGCGATACAATAGTCCTTGTCAGCACAGGTTTTCTTTCTATTTCTGGCGACCAGCTTGGGGTAAAGGCAACTGCCGGGGAGGCAGAGGGTTAACTTACTGATGCCTCAAACGATGCCCTTAAGTCACACAATAGTGGCATTTAACCAGCAGTTCCTCAGAACTACTGCTGAATAGCTGCAATAATGCTACACTGCAAAATGTTCTCGTCTTGTTCCACAGTCGCATTGGAAGCCTTGGTATGACCTCATCGACCCCATTGCTCGACGCAATCAAATCGCCTGCCGACCTTCGCAAGTTGAAGGAAAGCGAACTGCCTCAAGTTGCAGCGGAACTCCGCGCCGAGACAATCAGCGCGGTTGCGGTTACGGGCGGTCATCTGGGCTCCGGTCTCGGTGTTGTCGAACTCACGGTCGCAATACATCATGTTTTTAATACGCCCTCTGATCGCATCATATGGGACGTCGGTCATCAGGCCTATCCGCACAAGATCCTGACCGAGCGGCGCGACCGGATTCGCACCCTGCGTCAGGGCGGTGGCCTGTCCGGTTTCACCAAGCGCGCAGAGAGTGAATACGACTGTTTCGGCGCCGCTCACTCGTCGACCTCTATTTCAGCAGGCCTTGGCATGGCCGTCGCTCGCGATCTTGCGGGCGGCATCAACAATGTCATAGCCGTGATCGGCGACGGCGCGATGTCCGCCGGCATGGCCTATGAGGCGATGAACAACGCCGGCGCAATGGATTCGCGCCTGATTGTGATTCTGAACGACAACGAGATGTCGATTGCCCCGCCAGTCGGCGCCATGTCGTCCTATCTGTCGCGCCTGACGTCCAGTAATACCTATCGCTCGCTGCGTGAAATCGGCAAGCAGGTCGCCAAGCGCCTTCCGAAATTTGTCGAAAAGGGCGCGCAGCGCGCTGAGGAATATGCCCGCGGCATGCTGTCGGGCGGCACGCTGTTCGAGGAACTCGGCTTCTACTATGTCGGCCCGATCGACGGCCATAACCTCGATCATCTTCTGCCGGTTCTGAAGAACGTGCGGGATTCGAAGGTCGGCCCGACCCTGATCCACGTCGTGACCGAAAAGGGCAAGGGTTACTCCCACGCCGAGACCGCCTCCGACAAATATCATGGCGTGGTCAAATTCGACGTCGCCACCGGCAAGCAGGCGAAGGCGCAGGCCAACGCCCCCGCCTACACCAAGGTGTTCGGCAACAGCCTCGTGAAGGAAGCGGAAAAGGACGACAAGATTGTCGCCATTACTGCCGCGATGCCATCCGGCACCGGCGTCGATATCTTCAGCAAGGCCTTCCCCCAGCGCACCTTCGACGTCGGTATCGCCGAGCAGCACGGCGTGACGTTTGCCGCCGGACTTGCGGCCGAAGGCATGAAGCCGTTCGTCGCCATCTATTCGACCTTCCTGCAGCGCGCCTACGATCAGGTGGTGCACGATGTCGCTATTCAGGGCCTGCCGGTCCGCTTCATTATCGACCGTGCCGGTCTCGTCGGCGCCGACGGACCGACCCATGCGGGTTCTTTCGACCTGGCCTATCTCGGCTGCTTGCCGGGCATGGTGCTGATGGCCGCGGCCGATGAGGCCGAGCTGGTGCATATGGTCGCCACCGCTGCCGCAATCGACGACCGCCCCTCCGCCATCCGGTTCCCGCGTGGCGACGGTGTCGGCGTTGACCTGCCGTCGGCCGGCGTTCCGCTGGAGATCGGCAAGGGCCGCATCGTCCGCGAAGGCACCTCGGTGGCGCTGGTTTCGCTCGGCACCCGGCTTCAGGAATGCCTGAAAGCTGCAGACATTCTAAAAACCCATGGCTTAACGGCGACCGTTGCCGATGCCAGATTTGCCAAGCCGATCGACACGGACATGATCCTGCGTCTGGCGCGGGACCATGACGTGCTCGTCACCATTGAGGAAGGCTCGATCGGCGGCTTTGGAGCGCAGGTCCTGCATACGCTTGCAGAGAACGGCGCATTGGATAGAGGACTGAGGGTTCGCTCGATGGTTCTTCCCGACACGTTTATCGATCAGGACAGCCCTGCTGCGATGTACGCAAAGGCCGGTCTCGACGCCAAGGGCAT
>JAGVII010000893.1 GCA_020056155.1 Afipia sp. | reverse complement strand
GATATCGCCGGAATAGAACAGGCGCCTGCCACCGGCTTCCACCTCCAGGGCATAAGCATCATAGGCGGAGTGATCGACCAGATGTGGCGTGACCCGGAACGGACCAAACTGCATCGTCGTGCCTGATGAAAACTCCATTGGCCTCGCAGGCACATATGGTCTGGGCACAAACGGGGCTGCGGCCTTCAGAATGCGGTGAGTTGCAGCGCCTAGCGCAACGGGCAGATCAGGTCCGGCGAGATGGGCCAGCCCCCAGTGGTCGACGTGACCATGGGACAGAACCAGAGCCAGCAAATCCCCGCCGCCTGCGAGTCCGTCTACTGTCGGATGAACGCTGACCTCGTCGGCGTCGCCGTCCAGAGGCAGTCCTAAATCCAGCAGAATCCGGCCGCCATCGGCGGCCAGTTCGATGCAGGTCCCGCCGATTTCCTTCGTCCCGCGATGAATGCGAATGCGCACAACTGCCCCTAATCTCTAATAGGGACATTATAGTGCGTGTTTTAATGGTGAGCCAAGTCGTTTGTTTCGCTTATGAAAGCGACAGCGCTCGTGGCCTGGAATATCCGAAAACTGCGGGTTAAGCGCGGCCTGTCGCAGGAAGCGCTGGCGGTCGATGCCGGTGTGGACAGGTCGTACGTCGGACGAATTGAGCGTGGGGTCGAGAATCCGACCGTCGAAACCTTAGAGAGGTTAGCGGCCGTTGTAGACGTTCCCGTCGCTGACCTTCTGGCCGTCCCAAAAGCAAACGAAAAGCCGCCGGCTACGCTTCGGAAGGGTCGCAAGAAACGTTAGACGTGCATGTCGAGCGTTGATCGCATTTGAATGTCGCGCACGTGCATTTGGCGCGTGGGATCGGGCTCAGCCTCACGAGCATATTCCGTACGACGTTGTACGGTTTCATTTGGCGCCCGCATTCCAGATTCGCGGAATGACGCGTTATGGAATGGGTCCGGAGACACCTCGCGAGTTGCGCCGGCGTAGCGCACATCCCAGATAGCGGTCGTTTCATGGAGGAGGAAACAAACGATCACAACGACAAGATACCGGCGGCTGTTGGCCGCGCCTAATGGCGAGCTGTCTTTCCCCTGGTGACTTTGGGCGGCTCGAGCATTACCTCCTTCAAACCATCGCCATTGGCGATGAGGACCACAAAGTTGAGTTTGCCATTCTGCTTCATCAGATTTGCGGAAAGAGCGCTTCCCTCTGCAGCTTTCTCGGCGATGCGCACGGCGTCCGACAGCTTTTGCTCAACTGACCTCAGGGCAATGATATTGCCCAGATCCTCTTGGTCGAGCTCCCTCAGTGATGACGAAGTTTCGCTTTCTGTAACGCTTCCGGTCTTCGCATCTATGACATTCTCCCAAATTCGCTCGTTTCTGATCGTCCGCACTCGATAAACGGGCGGACCGGATATCTCAAAATTAACGTCCGCGGCCTTTGAACCGTCATGTAAATGCTCGGCGATCGCTACCGCCTGACTGAGTGGTATCACGGTGCGAAATTGCTCGAGTAAGCGACGGATCACTGCCTCCTCGGCATCACCCTGCTCCGCTATGCCTCGATTTGCGGCGTCCAAAGGTTCATGGGTGACATGAGCTACTGCGCCCGTAGCCGCAAGCGTGGCGGACAAAACGATAATCGCTAACAATCGCTTCTTCGACATGAGGTAAATCCAGTGGCTGTCCGTGAACGCTGACCTTATTGGTGTGTGCGAGGGTGCATGATGGCGTAGCAGCAAGAATGTTGGCCGCGGCCCACGAGAGACAGAGTCACGACTAGCTCCACGAATGCGAGCGCAAGCCCCGGCCGAATTTTCCTTTGCGGGCGACCAGAAGGGTATTGACATCTTCATAAATATACTACACCGTATAGTTCATATACATCCCGGACAGTGGGCTGTGTCAAGAGCAAAGATTTGCAAACGTGTGTTCGAGCTGTTTGAGGGCGGGGACTTCGGAGCGTGAGCCTGCGTTTCCCGTTCGAAAAAACAATGCCTCAGCCGGAGAAGGGGTTTCTTATGATGAAGTACACATTCGTAGTCGTCATGCTGGCAGCTTTGTTCGGCAGTGGGACTGCCTTTGCGCAGGAGAACAGCGGCACTTCCGAGCAGAGGGCCGCGTGCACGCCTGATGCCTTCCGGTTATGCGCGAGCTACATCCCTGACGCCACGAATGTGGAGGCGTGTCTCAGGCAAAGAAAGTCAGACCTGAGCGATGCTTGCAGAGCCGTCTTCGAGCACGAAGCGGCCACTTCTTCGGTCAGGACCATAGGATCGCTGCGGTACCGCGGCGCAAGAGATGAGGAATGATCGCATGAACACGATTTATGTTCCCGCTTTCGCCGCGTTCGGGGGCTCAGCCTTCGGAGCGATCTCCACGATCGTTGCTGGCTGGGTGACTCGGCGCCGCAGGCTTCGCCAGCGCCACTATGCCCGGTCGATTTCCAAGCGCGAGCGGCTCTATCGAAGCTTCATCGAGGAAGCTTCTCGACTCTACGCCGACGCGCTCGTCAGCGACAAATCCGAGATTCCGCAACTGGTCAATCTGTATGCGCTCGTCGGACGGATGAGGATTTTGTCCAGCGATCAAGTGGTTCAAGCCGCGGAGCGGGCAGGTCGCCTGATCATCCAAACCTACCTGTCACCAAACCGCGAATTTGTCGATCTGCCTGAGTTTATGGAGGAAATGGATCCCTTGCGTGGCTTCGGAGAAGCCTGCCGACGCGAACTGCATTCGATCCCATCTCGCTGAGGTCCCAGGGATGCAGCGGATACCCCAGGCCGGATCGTCGTGCATTCGTCGGCGGATCATACAAGCAGCGATCCGATTGCACCGCGAGATCGGTTTCAAGAAGACTACCGTCGCCGATATCGCTCGCGGAGCGTCGATGTCGCCCGCTAACGTCTACCGCTTCTTCGCTTCAAAGCAGGCGATCGAAGAGGCGGTCGTAGCGGATCTGTTCGAACACGTCTTTGCGGCCGTAACGCTTGCGGCTCGCGGCGGCTCCGCTCTGGAGCGTCTAACGGCTGCATTGAGGGCAATCTCGCAGCTGCACGAACATCGGCTGAAAAACGACAGCAAACAACACGAATTGGTCGCTGCGGCGATACGCGAGAACTGGGCGGTCGCCCTGTCTTACGCAGACCGGATCCGGGGGCTTGTGTGCGCGACCATTGCTGCCGGACAGGCGAGCGGCGAGCTACGACCGGGAAGTTCGATGGCAATGACCTGTTGCCTGCTTGAAGCAATGGACGGGTATCTCAATCCGTCGCGGATCAATGCGGCTACCGTTCGGCCCACGTTTAATGAGATGATGGATTTTTGCGCAGGCGCCCTGCGTCATGTACCGCGGGGTCAGTCGATTGACCTGGTCGCCGACTTACGTCCCAAAGTTGTGGCGCAAGGATAGCGAGCGGGGTCTGTGGCTGATTCACGGCCTCCAGTCTGTCTCGCACGCCGCGAGAAAGAAATTGACCCGTTCGTGCAAGAACGTCGGCAGCTCTTTTCTAAGATCCTTCAGTTCCTCACCCATCAGAGATCTCATGAGCATCGGAAGCAGAATGAGATCCATGAACATCTGCGCGGTCGCAACGCTCCGCTTTGCGCTGAAAGGTCCTTTTGGTGTGCGCACGACCCGCTGCGTTGCCTCGTTCAAGAGCTGCGAAACTGCCCCAGCCGCGCGGTCGCGCGCCGCGTCGTGAACATTTCGGCTCAACTCGGGAAATCGCCGCGCCTCGGCGATCGTGGCGCGCGTGAGATCCAACGTGTCCTCGACGAATCTCTCCACGATCTCGATGCCGAGGTTGGTGAGTTTTTCCGGGATGGTGCGGCCTGCCGGCGCAAACCCCTCGAAATCTGTCAATCCGTTGATGGTCCGGGCCACCACAGCCACGAATAGCGCCTCCTTGCCGGGGAAGTGGGCATAGATGGTCGGTTTGCTCGCGGGAGCCAGCGCGGAGATATCGTCGATGCTGGCACTCCGAAAGCCTTTCTCGAGGAAGAGCTTTTGGGCTGCATCGAGAATCCGCGCCTGGACGTCGCCGGCAAGGTCCTTGGGGGGCCTGCCGCGTTTCGGGCTTTTGTTCTTCGCCATCACGGTCTCCTACATTGCGCGCGTGGATCCCACTTGACACGCCCGGGAAGGAAATGCAATGAAAAGAAAATATACGGTATAGTGTAGTTCCATTATCGCAACCTGAGGAGATCGTCGTGACTGTGTGCACCGTGCGCAAAGGCAAGCTGAGTGGTCCCGGTGGCCTTGCGGTGGCGCTTGTCGCAATCGCGCTGAGTGGCTGCAACGATCCTGCCGCTGCTCCCATCGCCCGTGCCGCGATCGTGCGCACAGAGATCGTGCAGCCGCGCGACCGACAAGCCTCCGTCACCCTGACCGGCGAAATCCAGGCCCGGTTTCGCACGGAGCTCTCGTTCCGCGTTAGCGGACGTGTCCTCGCGCGCTACGTCGATGTCGGTGCCCGCGTCCAGGCGGGCGAAGTCTTGGCTGTGCTCGATCCGGCCGAGCAGCAGGCCGATGTCGATGCCGCGACCACGGCGGTCATAGCCGCAGAATCCCAGTTGCGCGTAGCCATGGCGACGTTCGAACGAAAAAAGACGCTGATCGCAAGCGGTTTCACCACGCGGACGGTTTACGATCAGGCGCAGGAAGGATTGCGAACGGCAGAAGGTGCGCTTGAAGCAGCAAAAGCTGCGCTCGGGACGTCGAAAGACGCCCTTGGCTATACCGCGCTGCGCGCCGAAGCGGCAGGGGTGATCACCGCGCGCAGTTTGGAGGTCGGCCAGGTCGTACAGGCCGCGCAGCCCGTTTTCTCGCTGGCGCAGGACGGTGAACGGGATGCCGTCTTCGACGTCTACGAATCCCTTTTCTTCGGCGATCTCGACGGCAGCCGTATCTCTCTGGCGCTTATCTCCGATGCGGGCGTGACGGCGAACGGGCATGTCAGGGAAGTCTCGCCCGCGATTGATGCGAAGAGCGCGACCATCCGCGTCAAGGTTGCCATCCAGGATTCGCCGGCAGCGATGACGCTTGGAAGCGCCGTTGCAGGAACCGTCAAAGCGAAAGCCCAGCAGCAGATCGCATTGCCCTGGAATGCATTGGCGGCGACGGGATCGAAGCCCGCGGTTTGGATCGTCGATCCGGCGACCAAAACGGTTGCGCTCCAGCCGGTGACGATCGGCGGTTATGAATCCCGCGAAGTGCTGATCAAGGCGGGTCTCAAGCCGGGCGAGCGCGTTGTGATCGATGGCGGCAAGCTGCTGAGTGTTGGTCAGGCCGTGACATATGAGGGAGACCCATCATGAACAGCCGCGCCATGATTGCGACCGGCACGCTTATATCCTCGCTAGTGCTGGCTGGATGTCAGCAGGACGCGAAAGCGCCCGAGCCTGTGCGACCCGTGCTGTCGATGGTCCTTGAGCCGAGCCGCACGGACGGCATCGTCGCCGTGGGCGTCGTTGAGCCGCAGTACAAGACCAATCTCGCGTTCCGCGTCTTGGGACGTCTGACCGGGCGTCCGGTCTCCGTTGGTGACCTCGTCAGCGAAGGACAAACTGTCGGTGTCATCGATTCCACGGCTCTGGAGCTTGCGGTACGCTTAGCCAAGGCTGAGCTTACGAAGGCCGAGGCGCAGCTGGCGACTGCAACGGCGACGGAGGAGCGGCAGCGAACCCTCATCACAACCGACGCCACCACAAAGCAGACACTGGACAATGCCGAGCAGGCGCGGGCAGGGGCTGCCGCGTCGGTGGCGCATGCACAGGCGAACTTGATCAAGGCCATCGAGCAACGGGGCTATGCACAGCTCAAGGCTGATTTCGCCGGCGTCGTAACTGCTGTGGGCGCAGAAGTCGGACAGGTGGTCTCCCCTGGCCAAAATGTCGTGACAGTTGCGAATCCCGACATCCGAGAGGCGGTGGTCGATATCGGGGAAGATTTCCCGGTGCCGCTTGAAGTTGGCTTGCCATTCACGGTCGGCTTACAACTGCTCCCCGCCGTTCAGGTCGAAGGAAAGGTTCGCGAGATCGCCCCGCAGTCAGACCCCGTGACGCGCTTACGGCGAGTCCGCATCGCCCTGAACAATCCCCCTGAGATCTTCCGCTTAGGCACGACCGTTACGGCGAAGCTCGGCAAAGCGCAAAGTCCGACATTGCGCGTCCCCTCCTCGGCGGTGCTCGCCAAGGATGGCGCGAATTTCGTCTGGGTCGTCGATCAGTCTGCGAGCACCGTGTCGCTGCACAAGGTCGATCTCGCCGGGGACCCCGCAGGTGCCCGCGTCGCCGGCGGGCTTGCACCCGGTGCGCGCATCGTGACCGCCGGGATCCACAGCCTCACGCCGGGGCAACACGTCCGTATCAAAAAGGATCAGAAGCCATGAAGTCGTTCAACCTTTCCGACTGGGCGCTCGAGCATCGTTCGCTCGTCTGGTATTTCATGATCGCCTTCATGGCGGCAGGCCTCTTTGCGTACCTTCAGCTTGGTCGTCAGGAAGATCCTGACTTCACCATCAAAACCATGGTGATCCAGGCGCAGTGGCCAGGCGCATCGTCCGAAGATGTGACGCGCCAGGTCACTGACAGAATTGAAAAGAAGCTCGAGGAGCTGGAATCGCTCGACTACACCAAGAGCGTGACGGTCGCGGGCCAGACCACCGTATTCGTCTATCTGCGAGATACGACAAAGGCAGCTGACGTCAAGCCGACCTGGGTCCGCGTCCGCAACATGATCGCGGATATCAAAGGTGATTTTCCGCAAGGAGTGATCGGACCGGGCTTCAACGATCGCTTCGGCGACGTGTTCGGTAACATCTATGCCTTCACCAGCGACGGCTTGACCCAGCGTCAGCTGCGCGACGAGGTCGAGGGTATCCGCGCCAAGGTCTTGACCGTGCCGGATGTGGGTAAGGTCGACATTCTGGGAATGCAGGACGAGGTGATTTACCTCGAATTTTCCACCCGGAAGATCGCGGCCCTTGGCCTCGACGTCCGCTCAATCATGGCTTCCCTGCAGGGGCAAAACGCGGTCGCGCCGTCCGGGGTGTTCCAGGAGGGGCCCGAGCGCGTCAGCGTGCGGGTGAACGGCCGGTTCACGTCGGAAACAAGTCTGAACGCGGTTAATCTCCGTATCAACGACCGCTTCTTTCCGCTGACCGACGTCGCGACCATCACGCGCGGTTATGCCGATCCGCCCAAGACCTTGTTCAGGTACAACGGCCAGCCTGCAATTGGGCTTGCGATCGGCATGAAGTCCGGCGCAAACCTGCTTCACTTCGGCGAGGCGCTGAAGGAGGAAATGTCAAAGGTCATTGCCGACCTGCCGATCGGCGTCGGCATTCATCTGGTCGCCAATCAGCCGGTCGTCGTCGAGCATGCCGTGTCGGGCTTCACCCATGCGCTGTTTGAAGCCGTGGTCATCGTTCTCGCCATCAGCTTTCTCAGCTTAGGCATGCGCGCCGGGCTTGTCGTCGCAATTGCGATCCCGCTGGTTCTCGCCATTACCTTCGTGGTGATGGCCTATGCCGACATTTCATTGCAGAGAATTTCGCTGGGTGCATTGATCATCGCGCTGGGCCTTCTGGTCGATGACGCCATGATTGCCGTCGAAATGATGGTGGCCCGACTGGAGCTCGGCGATCCACTGGAAAAGGCCGCCACCCACGTCTATACGTCGACCGCCTTTCCCATGCTGACGGGCACGCTGGTCACCGTCGCGGGCTTCATCCCGATTGGCCTAAACAGCAGTAATGCCGGTGAATTTACCTTCACTCTGTTCGTGGTGATTGCGGTCTCCCTGATCGTGTCGTGGATCGTCGCGGTGCTGTTCACTCCGCTGCTCGGCGTCACTATTCTGCCCGCAAAGATGAAGGGGCACCATGGTGAGAAGGGCCGGCTGGCCCAGATGTTTGCCCGCCCGCTGCTCGTCTGCATGCATCACCGTTGGATCACCGTCGGCGTGACGGTTGCAGCCTTCATTGTCGCGTTGTTCGGCATGACGTTGGTGCAGCAGCAGTTCTTTCCCTCGTCGGACCGTGATGAGCTGGTGATCGACTGGAACTTGCCGCAAAATGCCTCGATTACAGACACCAATGCGCAGATGGCGCGCTTCGAGCGCGAACAGTTGCAGGGCAATGGCTCCGTGGAGCATTGGTCGACGTATGTCGGCACGGGCGCGCCGCGGTTCGTGCTGTCGTTCGACGTGCAGACGGCCAATACATGGTTTGGCCAGCAAGTGGTTGTGACCAAGGGCGGCATAAAGGCGCGCGACCTCGTCAAGGCGCAATTTGAGGAATATCTGAGGAAGACGTTTCCCGGTACCGACACCTACGTCAAGTTGCTCGAGGTCGGTCCGCCAGTGGGACGTCCTGTGCAATACCGCGTAAGCGGGCCAGACATCGCGAAGGTCAGGGATATCTCGCAGGAACTCGCCGGCATCGTCCGGAGCAACCCTGAACTGGGCACCGTCGTGTTCGATTGGATGGAGCCTGCGCGCGTCGTCAAGGTCGACGTTCTCCAGGACAAAGCGCGCCAGCTCGGCGTAACGTCGGAAGACATCGCCACGACCCTGAACTCGGTGCTCGAGGGCACGCCGATCACACAGGTTCGCGACAGCATCTATCTCGTCAATGTCACTGGACGCGCCACCGCGGTCGAGCGCGCCTCGATCGATACGCTCCGAGATCTGCAGTTAACCGGGCTCGGAGGGCAGTCGGTACCGCTCGGGGCCGTGGCCAATCTGCGCTACGAGATCGAGCAGCCGACGATCTGGCGCCGCGCGCGGATTCCCACGGTCACGCTGAAGGCTGGCATCGTCACCAACGTCCAGCCGAAGACAATCATGGATCAGTTGGCGCCGAGGGTGGCGGAGTTCGCCAAAGGACTGCCGGCGGATTATTCGGTGGCGATCGGCGGCTCCGTGGAGGAGAGCGCCAAGAGCCAGGCGCCGATCGTGGCCATCGTACCGCTGATGCTTTTCGTCATGGCCACGATCCTGATGATTCAGCTGCAAAGCTTCCATCGCTTGTTCCTGGTGTTTGCGGTCGCGCCGCTGGCCGTGATCGGCGTTGTCATGGCCATGCTGCCGAGCGGCTCGCCGCTCGGGTTCGTCGCCATCCTCGGCGTGTTGGCACTCATCGGTATTCTGGTCCGAAACTCCGTGATCCTGATTGTGCAGATCGAGGATCTGAGGAAGGAGGGACGCCGAGCCTGGGACGCCGTGGTGGAAGCGACCGAGAATCGCATGCGGCCGATTATCTTAACCGCGGCCGCCGCTAGTCTCGCGCTGATTCCGATTGCGCGCGAGATTTTCTGGGGCCCGATGGCCTACGCGATGATGGGCGGCATCATCGTCGGCACGCTGCTGACGCTCTTGTTCCTGCCGGCGCTCTATGTGGCGTGGTTCCGGATCTACCCCGATCACGATGATGGTCGGGCAACGCCTGAGGCTATGGACTTGACGCAACACGCCCCGTCGTCGGAGCGAGTACCCCCGCAGAACGAGCCGGCGGCGGTTCTCGCGACGCAATTCTAGAAGAAAGAAAACAACATGGCCCGCACGACGCTCTTGACACTGTCCGTCAGCGCGCCGCTCGCAATGATTTCTTAGCTTCGGGCTCGCATTCGGTTCCGAGTGCGAGGCTGGCCAAAATCCAACGACGAACGTGAGAGCTCAATCATTTGCAGCACGAGCCCGTGAACGTGCACGCTTGACAGATCAATTATCAAACTATACGGTATAGTTTATTAAATCGGATCGTGAGGCCTGCTAGGTCCGTACCGGACAGAACGCGGGTTTGGGCAATCGCAACCAAGAGAGCACGGAAACCATGAACTTTCAGCCTCGACCACACCTTACGATCGCCGACCGACGTCTGCCATTCGATTGCACAGCGTTGCTCTTACAAGGCGGCGGCGCTCTGGGCGCGTACCAGGGAGGCGTCTACGAGGCCTTGGCTGAAGCCAACATCCATCCGGATTGGATTGCCGGCATTTCGATTGGAGCGATTAACGCTGCAATTATTGCGGGCAATCCGCCCGATTCCCGAGTTGACCGGCTTCGCGAGTTTTGGACTCAGGTGACGTGGGACGCTCCGTCGCTCTGGTCGGGCAAGCCGTTCACCGATTTGACGAACAGCGATCGCACACGCAATTTTCTCAATCAGATGAATGCGAGCTTTGCGGCGATGTTTGGCGCAAACGGATTTTTCTCTGCGCGGCCAATGGCACCATGGCTACAAGCGGGTGGAACGCTTGCCGCCACAAGCTTCTACGACACGAGCGCGTTAAAGACGACACTAGAGCGACTCGTCGATTTCGATCGTCTTAACGCCGGTATGACGCGCTTCAGCGCGGGTGCCGTCAATGTGAGGACCGGCAATCTGGTCTATTTCGACAGTACCACGCATACGATTCGGCCCGAGCATGTCCTGGCGAGTGGAGCGCTGCCGCCGGGGTTTCCAGCGGTCGAAATCGATGGCGAACATTATTGGGATGGCGGGCTCGTATCCAACACTCCGTTGCAGTGGGTCATCGAGTGTGGCGCCCGTCAGGACACGCTTGTGTTTCAGGTCGATCTCTGGAGCGCGCACGGCCAGATTCCGCGCAATATGGCCGACGTCGTTACGCGTCAAAAGGAGATTCAATACTCGAGTCGCACGCGAGCAAGCACAGACCAGTTCAAAAGCTTGCACCGACTGCAGCGAGAGCTGGCTGCTCTCTTGAGCAGACTGCCTGAAGATCTGCTCGAGCATGAGGACGTCAAGCTGCTCAGGACGGCTGCCTCGCACAACGTGCACAACCTCGTCCATCTAATCTATCGCGCGCGGGACTATGAAGGCCACTCCAAGGACTACGAGTTTTCCCGCCTCTCGATGCAGGATCATTGGCGCGCCGGTTATCACGACGCATTACGCACCCTTCGTCATCCCGAGGTGCTGGCCCGCCCGACCAGTGCGGACGGCGTGGCCACGTTCGACCTTGAGCAAGATGGTCGCGAGTAGATCAAGCCGGTCAGTCACAGGAGAATAGAATGCGCGAAGATGAAGTCGCGAGACAGGCGTTTGCGATGCCGCTCACCAATCCGGCCTATCCCCCGGGGCCGTATCGCTTCGTGAACCGCGAATACCTGATTATCACCTATCGCACCGATCCGACGAAGCTCCGATCAGTTATTCCGGCTCCGCTCGAATTCGATGAACGCGAGGCGCTGGTCAAGTACGAATTCATCCGCATGCCGGATTCGAGTGGTTTTGGCGACTACACCGAGAGTGGCCAAGTCATCCCGGTGTCGTTCCGAGGTCGCAAGGGCGGCTACACCCACTGCATGTTTCTGAACGACGAGGGGCCGATCGCCGGCGGCCGGGAGCTTTGGGGCTTTCCGAAAAAGCTCGGCCGACCGACCTTGCAAACCGAGGTCGACACCCTCATCGGTACTCTGGATTACGGTCCGTTGCGGGTAGCAACCGGCACGATGGGATACAAGCACCGCGAAGCCGACCTGGCGCAAGTCAAGGCCGCTCTCGAGGAGCCGAACTTCCTTCTCAAGATCATTCCGCACGTCGACGGCAGTCCGCGGATCTGCGAGCTTGTCGAATATCACCTTGAGCAACTTGTCTTGAAAGGGGCGTGGACCGGTCCCGCGGCTCTTTCCTTGACGCCTCATGCCCTAGCTCCCGTGGCCGATTTGCCGGTTCTCGAGATCGTGTCCGCGACTCACATCCGCGCAGATCTTACCCTAGGGCTGGGCAAGGTCGTTCACGACTATCTGCAACAGCCGATGCGACGCCCGCTCCGGAGTTACGAGAAAACTCTGGTCACATGATGTGACGATCGCGATCCGCTGCGCGAGTCCAGAAACACCTGCGGCGACGACGGTAAGACCGTCACAGATCAACAAGGAAAAGCGAAATGGGTATTCTGAAAGGTAAAGTCGCGGTGGTCACCGGTTCGACGAGCGGCATCGGCCTCGCGTATGCGCGTGCCTTCGCAGGCGCAGGTGCCAACATCGTGCTCAACGGAATGGGTGCGCCGGCCGATGTCGAGAAGGAGCGATCCGCGATCGAGAGCGATTTCGGGGTGAAGGCCGTCCATTCGCCGGCTGACATGGCCAAGCCAAACGAAATCGCTGAGCTCATCGCGCTGGGGGAGACGACCTTGGGTAGCGTGGACGTCCTCGTGAATAACGCCGGTGTCCAACACGTCTCTCAAATCGAAGAGTTTCCTGTCGATAAGTGGGACGCGATCATCGCGATCAATCTGTCCTCCGCCTTCCATGCGATCCGCGCGGCGGTGCCCGGCATGAAGAGGCGCGGCTGGGGCCGCATCATCACGACGGCCTCGGCACATTCCCTGGTCGCGTCCCCCTTCAAGTCGGCCTACGTCGCGGCCAAGCACGGCATCGTGGGACTCACCAAGACGGTGGCGCTCGAACTCGCCCGGTCGAAGATCACCTGCAACTGCATTAGCCCTGGCTACGTCTGGACGCCATTAGTGGAGAAGCAAATCCCGAATACGATGAAGGCGCGCAATATGAGGAGGGATCAGGTGATCAACGACGTCCTGCTCGCGGCCCAGCCCACGAAGGAATTCGTCACGGTCGAGCAGGTGGCTTCGCTGGCGCTATTTCTGTGCAGCCAAGACGCCGCGCAGATTACGGGCTCAAATTTCTCCGTCGACGGTGGGTGGACGGCCCAGTAGGGCCGCCGGATGTCGACACGGGATCTCGCGTAATGGAATGGGATGCCGCCATGCCGCAAGTTCGAAGTGCAGGACTACTCTGCGCCGGCGTGTTTGGCGAATTGATCGTGCGGTGAGAGTGTCCAGAAACTTCGGGAAGGTGGCAAGATGGTGACGAATGCGACAGGGACCACCCTGGTGTGTCTCGGGCCGAGTAGTGGCTTCGAGGTCCGACCGATTCTCCGGCGTAAGCCGGCGGCCGGCGAAATCGAGGTTGCCGTCGCTGCGGCATCGGTCAATCCGATCGATGTGCGCCGCGCGCAAGGCTATGGCCGTCGATTGTTGTCGCTTGTCGGGGCAGGTCGGTTCCCCATGATACTCGGCAATGATTTTGCCGGCATTGTGACGGCGCTCGGCGACAGTGTCGACGCGTTCAAGATCGGCGATCGGGTTTATGGCGTGAAGCCGCCATCGGCCGATGGGACCCACGCGAGCCACGTGCTGGTCAAGGCCGCGCATGTACTGCCCGCGCGCGCGGGGCAGGACCTTCAGGCGCTCGCGGCGCTTCCGTACAGCTTCGTGACCATGTGGCTTGCGGTGCGGGGCGCTGGACTGACCCGGCAGAATGCCGCCGGAAAACGAGTACTCATCCATGGTGCGGCCGGCGGCCTCGGGACCCTAACCCTCCAGATGATGTCCGCATGGGGGGCCTGTGTGACGGCGATCGCGCGGCCGCACGACTTCGCCGCCTGCCGGGATGCTGGCGCGCTCGAGATGGTGGACAGCAACAGCAAGCCGTTCGCGACGCTGTCACGGACGTTCGACGCCACGCTCAACTTCGCCGCCTGGGACGACGATCTGGCGCTCATCGGCGCTTTGCGCGACGGCGCGCTCGGCCACGCCACCACTGTGCATCCGCTGCTCGCAAATTTCGACGAGCTCGGCTGGGCACGCGGCGTTCTAAAGACGCTCTCCGACAGGCACCGGCATAGCGCCGCCTTGCCGAAGAATGGACGCTATGTATGGACTGTCTTCAAGCCCGAGATACTCGCCCTGCAAGAGTTGCGCGGACTCGTCGAGCAGCGGCGCGTTGGACTGCCCATCGCCGTCCGGGAACCTCTGGCCGGAGTAGCCCAAGCCTTTGATCACGTGAACAAGGGGCGGCGGGGACGCGCGCTGATCCTGCCGGGCTGACGTGCCGCTTTGGCTAGCACGACCATGAGAGTCACGCGCAGCCAAGCAGGCATTAGATCATATGCGGGAGTACGGTCTTCTCAAGATTGACAACGTAAAGCACCACGTTGCGGTCGAGCTGGTCAGGCCCGTGGAGTGTAGAGCCGGCAGGGAGTCAGAGCAGAAGGCGCGGTCGAAGCCTTTTGCTCTGCTAAGATCGCGAAAGGGCTAGATTCGCGGAATGAGCAGTTATGGAACAGAGCCTACTAAGTCGTGGCACTCTCGCTCATGTGGACATCGGCGGGCTGCTCGGATCGCGCATCGCCTGGTTGGAGGGCGGCGGTCTTAGGCCGAGAATCGCGAAGGCGAGCTTATCGTGGCCTCCGCTGCTCGCGAAATTGCCGCGGCGTAACACCGGACATTCTGCGGAAGGCGCGGGTAAAATGCGCTGGATCTGTGTAGCCGGAAGAGAACGCGACCTCGATAATTTTGGCGTCCGTCTCGCACAATAACTTGCGGGCATTCTCAAATCGGACGGTGTCGAGCAGGTCTGAATATGTAAGGCCAGCGTACGCGAGCACGCGTTGAAAGCTTCTCGTACTGGCGCCAGCCATCTCCGCGACTTCAGCGAGAACTGGAAGGCCTTCATCCAGGTAAGACGGCAACATCAATTTGAGTGTTTCGATAATGTCACGATCGGATGGTTCAGCCTCGTCGTTCCGCGGGCCCGGTAGTATTTCATTGGCACGATTGGGAAGGCTGAGGTGAGAGATCGGCACGTCGATCCATGATGCGTGTTGGTCCGATAGGAAGCGTGAGTTCGGCCAGAATGATTGACACGCAGGACTTGGCGTGTAGCGAGCTTCAAAGGCGATTGTTGCCGGGGCCCAGTCCGGACCAGAAAATTGTCGAACGATGTGTATGGGAAAAATATTCTGAAGCCACTGTGAGTGCTCGAGATGAAGGAGGCCTTTGGTTCCAGCGAGTCTGCTGCAGAACCTCACGTGATCGCCATGGCGCTCAAGCCAATTCAGCAGGTTTGTGTCTTCAAGCGATGCCCATTTGCAGGCCTGCTGCAGCGCAACAAACAGCGTCGGGGAATGACCAATTCGAGCCCGCGTTTTTTCGCTGAGGTGGCCATAGTGCAGTTGTCGGGAAGCATAGAATCCGAAATCCACAATGCCTTGCGATCTCTGGGAGGCTTCCGCGAACTGGATTGCCGGCAGTATTGGGACGTAGTGATTGGCTTTTTCCGCCAGCGACGTCGGAAGGCCAAACTTTGCCAGAAACGAACCAGCCGAGGCTCCGGCATCGCTAAGAATATCAGCGAAAGGAATAAGGAACTGGCAACGCGTTAAATGAATCTTCGCCATTGGTTCGTCCGTCGACCATGACTCTGTTGGCTAAGATCTGTCTGGTCCTGTTTTTTGCGCCATTAGCGAACCGGTAGAAATTCCCTGCCTCCAGCCCGCAGTCTCATACCACTGCAATGCACATTGCCCCGGTATGCAACGTTGTTACCTTCCGGCTCAGTTTTCTAGCTGCTTTTGGCGGCGAATGGCCAGATGGCTAACAGTTTCGCTCATATGCTGAAGAAATTACGTCACGAGTGAAAGGACTTTCACCTTTCGCGGCGAACCTATGAAGCCAGTCTCGGTACCCTCGCAACACTCCGTGCGCGCGACAATTGCTGCATTGCTGCGGCAGGGTGACGCGTCGCTTCAGCGCGCAGCGCAGCATTTAGAGGTGAGCCCACGTTCACTGCAGCGCCATCTCACCGGCCTGGGCACCAGCTATAGTGAACTAGTTGCGGAAGTCCGCCTTGATATGGCGTGTCATTTGCTCGCTGAATCCGATCAAAGCATTTCGAACATTGCTGGCCGTCTCGGCTATGCCGGACCCAGCAGCTTCAGTCGCGCCTTTATGCATTTGATGAAAATTCGACCTGTTGCTTATCGGCGAAAACGAATGGCAAGTCGCTCTCCGACAAGAGTTCGCCTGTAGCCAAGCGGCGCTGAGCAATCGCGATTGGCGCGAAATGGCAAGACGCGTCCCCCTGATTGGCACGACATCGCTAAACGAAACGTGCCTCTTGGGGAGGGGAAAAGCCAATGACGACGCTTCGCGCTTCCCTTATGGCTGTTGTTGCTGCCGGCCTGCAGAACGCGCGACATTACGTTGCCGCGCGCCCGGATAACGAGGTCATGGAATGTTGACCAATCGCAAGCTACGCCAGTGCGTTATTGCCATGGCTTCCCTTTGGTGGGCGTCGGCGTCCTTTGCCGCCGATGTCGCTGCGCCGGTGGCGGCCAAGGCGCCGCCACCCGATCCGTCCGTCTGGACTTACACGGTCACGCCCTATGCCTGGCTGCCGTCGATCAATGGTTCAACGACCGTCAAAGGCCGCACCGCCGATATTGACGCCACCTTCACCGATCTGCTGCACCGGAAGATTCCGAAAGAGCTGTTCGGCCTGATGGGTTCTTTCGAGGCTCGCAAGGGACCGTTCGCGGTCATGACCGATCTCGTCTACATGAAAGTGGGTGTCTCTGACAGCGGCGCCCGTGCGCGCAGCGTGCACCCTCAGGTCGGTGGAACGCTGGCTGCAGCGACGTCGCTGCAGTTCGAAATGTTCATTGCGGAAGCAGCGCTTGCATACGAACTGCTTCACTCGCGCGGTGCAACGGCTGGCGTGCAAACGTCGGTCGATCTGTATGGCGGTGGACGTTTCTGGTGGCAGAACGCGGAGGCAAGTCTGGCTTTATCCGCCGGCATGAGTATTGGCGATCTGACGGTCAGCGGTGGGCGCGCGTTTGCGGGTTCCGGCGACGTGGCCTGGGTCGATCCGCTGGTAGGTTTGCGCCTGCGACATCACTTCTCGCCCGGCACAGAGCTGGTGCTGCGCGGCGATGTCGGCGGCTTTGCTGCCGGAAGCAAATTTTCATGGCAGGCGATGGGCCATCTCAATTGGGAGTTCAAGCGAACGCAAAGTGCCATCTGGAGTGCACTGGTTGGTTATCGCGCGCTTTACGTCGACTTCGAGAAAGGCGGGGGCAATACGCTTTATGAATACAACATGCTGACCCATGGACCGGTCATGGGAGTGACCGCGCGCTTCTGATCGCCGCGCTGCCAAGAATCTCTACTGAGTGTCATCGATCTTTGTTCATCAAAAGTACTGAGGAGCTACAAATGAAGATTACTCGTCGGTCGGCCGCATTTGGCGGAATGAGCTTGCTCGCGGCAGCAGCAATAAGTCGATCAACCCTCGCTGAGCATGGGGCATTTCTGGGCCTTGGCGAGGGCCTGGAGGAATTTGTGCTTGCGACAGACGCCTATATTTTTGGTTATCCGCTTATAACCATGGAAATGACCCGGCGGGTCCTCACCAACGTCGCGGAGCCGGTTGGAACGCGGGCTCCGATGGGGCAGATCATCAAGCTGCGCCACTATCCAGACGCTTCCTTCCGGGACGTCACCGCGCCCAATGCCGATACGCTCTATACGACGGCTTTCTTCGATGTCGGCCAAGAACCGTGGGTGTTCAGCATTCCGGACATGAAAGGGCGCTACTTCCTGATGCCGATGCTGGATGGCTGGACGAACGTGTTTCAGGTGCCGGGTAAACGCACGACCGGCACCGGGGCGCAAACGTATGCAATCACGGGGCCGGGATGGAAAGGCAGCCTGCCTGCCGGCGTGAAGGAATACAAGTCGCCGACCAACATCGTCTGGCTGCTTGGACGCATCTATTGCGCGGGTACGCCGGAGGACTACGCAGCGGTGCACAAATTGCAGGATGAGTTCAAGCTCGTCCCGCTCAGTTCGTACGGCAAGCCGTACACGCCGCCCGCGGGGAAAGTCGACTCCTCGATCGATATGAAGATGGCGGTCCGCGAGCAGGTCAATCGCATGGATGCCGCGTCATACTTCACGCTGCTCTGCGAGTTGATGAAAACCAACCCGCCGGCAGCCGCCGATGCTCCTCAACTCGCCAAATTCGCGCGTATCGGCATTGTCCCGGGACAATCCTTTGATGCGAGCAAGCTCAAGGCCGATTTCGCCAAGCGCGTGCCCGAAGTCGGATTCGACAGGATCATGCTTCAGTTCAAGATCAACAAGGCGATCAAGGACGAGCAGGGATGGGCCTTCACCACGAAGACCGGCATCTACGGCACTGACTATCTGATGCGGGCGCTGATAACCGCCATCGGTCTCGGCGCAAACCGTCCGCAGGATGCGGTCTACCCGACCTCCAAGGCGGATGCAGAGGGCCGCAAATATAATGGTGCAAACAAGTATGTCATGAATTTCCCCAAGGGTCATTTGCCGCCGGTCGAGGGATTCTGGTCTTTGACAATGTACGACAGCGGGTACTTTTTCGTGAACAATCCGCTCAATCGATACTCGGTCAGCGCGCGGCAAAATTTGAAGACGAATCCGGATGGCTCGACCGACCTCTACATTCAGAAAGACTCGCCGGGCAAGGACAAGGAATCGAACTGGCTGCCTGCGCCTTCCGGTGACTTCATCCTAATGATGCGACTGTATTGGCCCGAGGAAAAGAAGCCGTCGATCATCAATGGCACATGGACCATACCTGGTGCCAAGAAGATTGTTTGAGTGATGATCCAGCCCACGCCGGCCCCTTCCGGGCCGGCGTGAGTTCGACGTGACTTATTGGCTTCCATACTAAACTCGAAGACGGGATTGTGAACGACATGCACAGAGCACTGATTCTTGCCGCGATATTTGGTCTCGCCGATACAGTCCCGGCGCGTGCGCAGACGGATCTCTAGGCGACAAGCTGACTTTGGCTCGCCATTGGCGGGGCACTTACCGCAGTAATGTTAACGTATTCAAGGGAAGAAATCGCGATGGAGAAGGTGAAGCAAGCAATACCGCGGCGCAGCGTGTTGATCGGTGTGGTTTTGACGATGAGCATTTCGCTCGTGTCCCAGGCTCACGCACAGGTCAACGGTGCCGATAAAATCCTTAAAGCGATGGCGGACTACGTGGCGAGCCAGAAGACCGTGTCGATCACGTACGATTCCGACGTTGAGGTGATCACATCCAATTTGCAGAAGATCCAGTTCACAAGCTCGGGCCAAGTGCAGATGAGCCGTCCGGCTAGGCTCCGCGCCAACCGGACGGGGGGATATAAGGACATTGAAATCGTGTTTGACGGCAAGATGCTCACCGTCAACGACAAGGATGCCAAGGGCTACGCGCAGATCGACGTCGAAGGCACAGCCGACCAGCTCATAGACGTACTTCGCGAAAAGCACGGCGTTGTCGCACCCGGTGCCGACCTTCTTCTTTCGAACGTCTTCGATGTGTTGATGTCGGATGTTATTGATGGCGTTGTCATCGGCAAGGGCGTCATTGACGGTATCGAATGTGATCACCTTGCATTCCGCAACACCGAGACCGATTGGCAAATCTGGATCGAGTCCGGCGCTCGGCCGATCCCGCGCAAATATGTGATCACCAGCAAGGCGGTGGCCGAAGCGCCGCAATACACCTTGCGGATCAAAGACTGGAAGACCGATGTGCCGGCGGATGCTTTTGCGTTCAAGCCGGATCAGTCCGCTAAGAAGATTGCGATGAGCGATCATTCGGACATCGACGAAGTGCCGCAGGGCACAACCAAGCCAGGAGGAAAAAAATGATCCGGAGATCAAAGACCATTGTTCGTTTCTCGTTTGCCACCCTCCTTGGCGGAGCGGCCTTCTTGTGGAGCGGGCAACTATCGCTGGACCCCACGTCTTCGTTCGTATCGTCTGCTGAAGCGCGGATCGGCCGCCCGTTGACGCCCATGAGTTATGCCGGCGTTGCCCGCCGGACTACACGGCGTGCCGTAGTGGGCGGGGCGGTCGCCGCCGGCGCCGTCGCGGCGGGAACTTATTATGCAGCTCCAGTCGTGGTCGCGCCCGCGTGTTCGCAAGTGGTTGATGCCTACGGACGAGTCGTCACCGTTTGCCGGTAAGTCAGACTCCCGTTTGACAATAGAAAATAGAGGAGGCGAAGATGAAACTTTCGATTGCGCTGTTGGCGCTGCTGACAGCCGGATTCGTGATGGCCAGCAGTGAGCAAGCCAACGCTGTGGTCTACTGCCAATACGTTGCGTATCCGGTTGGATGCGTCGTGCGGCCCGGCGTCATTCTGCGGCCGCGACCGGTCGCGCGAGCAGTAGTAACGCCCGGCGTCGGCGCCCCAGGAGTAGGTGTACGGCCGGGAACGCCGATGAATCGTGGCGGTCCCGTCAATAGAGTTGGCAGGCGCTGAGTAGCCGAGGCCGCTTTGCTTTTGAATGTTGCGACTACGCCACTTCAATCAACTGATTTTGCGGCGTTGGGAGATGCTCATGTTCCGGAGAACGTGCAAGTCACCGGCTCGCGCCGATGAGCTGAACACTTGGAAAGCGATCTATTTCTCGCACGGAGACATCCAATGAAGACGAAGATTCTCATCCTTTTTTGGGCTGCTATCGCTATTGCAGGGCCAGCTCATGCGCAGGTCGAACTTAAGACGTATGCCGATAGCAACGGCTTTGTGGATGTCCAGAAGCTGACATGCGCCCAACTGGCAAACACGTTCCAGGAAGACGCAGATCATCTGACGACCTGGTATAGCGGCTGGTACAACGGCCTCGCCAAGAAACACATGATGAATGTGGATCGCGCGAAAGGCCTGGAGCACCAGCTCATTGTTCATTGCAAGGCCAACCCGGGCAAGAAGATAATTGAAGCGATCGATGTGGTTTTCAAGGTTTATCGAGACGAACGAGGCATCAAAATGAAGCAGTAGGCGGCGCCGTCAGTATAGCTGACGGAGACAAGAGAGCTTACGTAACTGGAGGATGTTATGAAGAGTACGGCAAATGCTGTAGCAGTTTCACCTCGGTCGCTGGTCGCTTGTCTCGGATTCAGCGCCGTTTTGGCAGGCCTTATGGTGACGGCTTTCGCCGCGGGCCTTGAACAACCACTTCTTAAGGCCGGAGTGGGGAGCTGCGATGCGTACAGCGGTATCCCTGCAGGACAGGATGAAACCGCCGGAATGGCATTCATTGCCGGCGGTAGCTTCCAAATGGGTTCTGAGCGCCATCAACCTGAGGAGCGCTTCATCCACACTGTGCGCGTCGACGGGTTTTGGATCGACCAGCACGAGGTGACGAACGCACAGTTCAAGCAGTTCGTCGATGCAACCGGCTACGTCACGCTGGCCGAGCGGGGAGCAGATCCTAAGACTAATCCCAACCCTGCCCAGGAATTCCTCGTGCCGGGCTCGGTCGTCTTCGTTCAACCGAAAGAACTCAAACGCGGTCGGCAAGTCGATCAGTGGTGGCAATACGTGGCAGGTGCCAATTGGCGCCAGCCATCGGGTCCAGATAGTTCGATCACGGGGAAGGGAAATCATCCCGTTGTACACGTCGCCTACGAGGATGCTCTCGCCTATGCGCAATGGCGGGGTCGTGACCTGCCAACGGAGGCGCAGTGGGAGTTCGCCGCGCGCGGTGGCCGCGATGGAGAGGACGATTGGTCGAGCGCGTTCGATGCAGGCGGCAAGCCGATTGCCAATACGTGGCAGGGTGTCTTTCCGGTAATGAACACCAACGACGATGGTTACGCTGCAACGGCGCCGGTTGGGTGCTTCAAACCGAATGATTATGGCCTCTACGACATGATCGGTAACGTTTGGGAATGGACCAGTGATTGGTATCGAGCGGGGCATTCGCGTGAAGCAGTTGCCAATCCTAAGGGCCCGGAACTGGCATCGGTCCGCGTTATTGCAGGTCAGTCGGCGAGCCGCGTAATCAAGGGCGGCTCCTATCTTTGTGCACTCAATTATTGCTCGCGCTACAGACCCGCCGCGCGGCAGTCCCAGGAAACGGACCTCAGCGCAGCTCACCTAGGCTTTCGCACGGTGTCGAATAAACCTCGCGCCAAATCACTCTGAACATTTGTGTGTAGTCTTCGACATCGATCTATCAGGAAGGATGAGAAAGCCATGAAAAGAATTTCGAACTCACGGCGATCCGGACATGTCTCCGCCGCCTGCCTAATCTCCTCGGTTCTCGCCGGCTTCCAAGTCGTCGCAGCCTCGGCGCAGGAAAAGATTGACCGCACGGTTCTGCCGATCCAGGAGCCGAAGCGACCGACCTTCAGCGAACTTGACGCGCGTAAGGCCAAGGCACCGCCGCGATTCGAAGTCAAGGCGCCCAAGGGAGCACCAAATGTCGTGATCGTGCTGATCGACGACATCGGCTTCGGTGGATCAAGCACGTTTGGCGGCCCGATCCGCACGCCGACATTGGATGCGCTTGCACAGTCCGGCCTGCGCTTCAACAACTTCCACACTACGTCGCTGTGTTCACCGACGCGGGTTGCGCTCAAGTCCGGACGAAATCATCATTCCGCCAATGCGGGCTCGATCATGGAGAGTTCGACAGCTTTCCCAGGAAACACCGGGCAGATTCCCAACAGTGTCGCGCCCCTCGCGGAAATGCTGCGGCTCAACGGCTACAGCACCAGCGCCTTTGGCAAGTGGCACGAAACCGCCGCGTGGGAGACCAGTGTGTCGGGTCCGTTTGACCGCTGGCCCACCCACCAGGGTTTCGACAAGTTCTACGGTTTCATCGGCGGCGAGACCGACCAATGGTATCCGCTCGTCTATGACGGCGTGACCAAGGTCGACCCTCCCAAATCGAAGGATTATCACTTCAGCGTCGATATGACGAACCAGGCCATCAACTGGGTGAAAGCTCAGCAGTCGATGACGCCGGACAAGCCGTTCTTCGTCTATTACGCGACCGGAGCGGTCCACGCGCCACACCATGTGCCGAAGGAATGGGCCGACAAGTACAAAGGCCAGTTCGACAAGGGCTGGGACGAGACCCGCAATGAAACGGTCGAGCGGCAGAAGAAGCTGGGCGTGATTCCAGCGAACACCAGGTTGGCCGACAGGCCGAGCGACATCAAGGCATGGGACTCGCTGCCGGCGGAACAGCGCCGTCTCTTTGCCCGACAGGCCGAGGTGTTTGCAGGGTTCCTGGAGCACACCGATAACGAGGTCGGGCGACTCAAGAAAGCGCTTGAGGACATCGGTGAACTGGACAACACCTTGTTCATCTACATCATGGGCGACAATGGCACGAGCGCCGAGGGCGGCTTCGTCGGCATGTATAATGAGATGACCTATTTCAACGGTGTCGCCGAGAAGGTGGAAGACCTCATCCCGCTGATCGACAAGTGGGGCGGGCCGGAAACCTTCCCGCATATGGCGGCCGGTTGGGCGGTGGCCTTCGACGCCCCCTTCAAGTGGACCAAGCAGGTGGCCTCCGACTTCGGCGGCACCCGCAACGGCACGGTCATTCACTGGCCGAAAGGCATCAAGGAGAAGGGCGGCCTGCGCAGCCAGTTCTCGCACGTCATCGACATCGCTCCCACGATTCTGGAGGCCGCAGGTTTACCGCAGCCCAAGATCGTCAACGGCACGCCGCAGACGCCGATCGAGGGCACCAGCATGCTCTACACGTTCGACAACGCGAAGGAGGTGGAACGGCACAAGACGCAGTATTTCGAGATGTTCGGCAATCGCGCGATCTATCACGAAGGCTGGCTTGCGCGGACCATCCACCGCGCGCCCTGGCAAACGGCGAACCTGCCGCCGCTCACGACCGATGCATGGGAACTTTACGACGCGAAGAGCGATTTCAGTCTCACCAAGAACCTGGCCGCCGAGCAGCCCGCGAAGCTGACGCAAATGCAGGCGCTCTTCATGAAGGAAGCTCAGAAATACAACGTGTTGCCCATCGACGACCGGACCATCGAACGCATGAATCCGACGGTCGCTGGCCGGCCGGATCTACTGGGCGCCCGCACCTCCCTCACGCTCTACGAGGGGATGCAGGGCATGATGGAAAACAGCTTCATGAACGTGAAGAACCGGTCGAGCAAAATCACGGCGGAGCTCGACATCCCATCTAGCGGCGCTAACGGCGCGATCCTGGCGCAGGGCGGTCGCTTCGGCGGCTGGTCGCTGTACATGAAGGATGGCAAGCCAGCCTACACCTACAACTTCCTCGGGCTGGCGCGTTACACCGTTGCTGCACCGGAAGCGCTGCCGAGCGGCCCCGCAACAGTTACCCTCGATTTCGCTTATGACGGCGGCGGGCCCGGCAAGGGCGGCAAGGCGACACTCTTGGTGAACGGAAAATCCGTCGCCGAGACCCGCGTCGAGAAAACGCAACCCAATATCTTCTCGGCGGACGAGACTGCGGACGTCGGCATCGACAATCAGACGCCGGTCGTCGAGGGCATCGGCATCGGGGCGGATACCAAGTTCACCGGCAAGATAAACAAGGTCACGCTCGAAGTGCGTTGACATAGCGGGTGTTTAATCCGCACGAGCAGGGTGAATGCGTCAAAGATCAATGCAAGACCGAAGACGTGAATAATCACATTGAACAAGATCAGCGGCAGGCTTCAGGCCCAGTCCATGCCCCACGGTGTCGCATTCAGAACATCCATATGGCGGTCCATCAAGCCGTCGGTTCGCAAATGTCAGATCTTAAATTTGCATGCGGCGCCAGGGCGAGGCCTGACGCTCGGACTCCTATAGCGGACAGACGGTGCCGAAAATTGCCATTGTGCGCCAATCGAACGCGGATGTTCATATTACTGGGACAGCACCAATTGCGATTTCGATTTGCCGCGAAACTCTCTCGGCGTCACTCCGGTAAATCGTCGGAAAGCACGCGTGAAATGGGCAGGGTCGGTATAGCCTGAGGAAAAAGCGACATCGATGATCTTGGCATCAGTGCCGCGCAGGAGCTGCGACGCGTTTTCAAATCGAGCTCTGTCAAGCAGGTCGGAATAGGAAACGCCCGAGTTTGAAAGTTTTCGTTGGAAGCTTCTGATGCTGACGCCGGCCATTTCTGCGATTTCCGCGACGGTTGGAATCTTATCGTCCAGGTAGGAGGGTAGCATCAACTTGATTGCGGAGACGATTTCGTGGCCGGATGGCCCGGTCTCATTGTCATGGGAGGTTGCCGGCGTCTCGCTTGCGAGGTTGGGGAGATGCAGCATTGACATGGGAACATCGATCCATGAGGCGCCTTGATTTGATATGAAGCGAGTATTCTTCCAGACCGAGCGAGTTTCAGGGCTCGGTGCATAGCGGACCCCAAAAGCCATCGTCGCTGGGACCCAGTC
>JAGVII010000477.1 GCA_020056155.1 Afipia sp. | reverse complement strand
CGCGCCGCTCGTCGCCGCTGCCGCCGTCGGCCGCGCCGTCGCCGGCCGCGCCGTTGGCCAGCAACTGGCCGCTTTCGTCGACGATGGAGACGCGCTGCGCCTTCATGCCGTTGACGGCGGAGGCGACGATATGGCGGATGGCGCGGACCTGCTGGGGTTCGAGCGCGCCGCGCACGCGCAGCACGATGGAGGCCGATGGCTCCGGGGTTTCGCGCGAAAACAGCGGCCGTTCCGGCAGCACCAGATGTACCCGCGCCGCCTGGATGCGGTCGATGGCCTTGATGGTGCGGGCCAGTTCGCCTTCGAGGGCGCGCAGGTGGTTGATGTTCTGGACGAAGCTGGTGGAGCCGAGCGCGTCGGACTTGTCGAAGATCTCGTAACCGATGCCACCGCCCTTGGGCAGGCCGCCCTCGGCGAGCTTCATGCGCAGCCGGGTGATCTTGTCCTTCGGCACCTGGATGACGGAGCCGTCGTTCTTCATCTCGTAGGGAATGCCCTGGCGTTCCAGATCCTTGATGATCGCCGAGGAGTCCTCATAGCTGAGGTCGGTAAAGAGCGTGGCCATCGGCGGCGTGGTGACGCGCATGATGACGAAACCGAAGAAACCGATGAGCGCCAGCGTGACGGCGGCCATAGCCGCCATCCGCGCCGCGCCCAGACCCTTCAGGAAAGAAAACAGACCCTGCAAAACCAGCCCCACAGATTCGGCGCCACGCACCGACTGGGCAGAATTTGCCTATCTATGGTTTCCATATGGTTAACGCGGGTTAACGAGCGCGCGTATTCCGCAAAAGTGGTCACCGGTTTTGCGATCGGAATACGCGCTTTTTATTGATTTAGAGCATTTTCTGGCGCTAACCGGATTCCACTTAGCGGGAAAGTGCTCTGTCGAAAAAGAGGAAATGACGAAAGCCAGCTTCCCGTGAGGGAGCTGGTTTTCGGAAAATTGCAATGAAAAGGGGGCGGAAACTTACTGGCGGTACTGCTGGATGCGGGTGGTGCGCAATCCGGCCAGACCGTGCTGGTCGATGGAGAACTGCCAGGACAGGAATTCGTCAACCGTCAGGGTGTAACGGCTGCAGGCTTCCTCAAGGGAAAGAAGGCCACCGCGAACCGCAGCAACGACTTCGGCCTTACGGCGGATAACCCACCGTTTGGTGCCGGGCGCGGGAAGATCCGCGATCGTTAGCGGACTGCCATCTGGCCCGATGACGTACTTTACCCTCGGGCGGTGGGGTTCTGTCATGGTGTACTCACAAACTCGAAACAACTGAACTCGTGGCACCAAGCTACCCCCGGCGGCTTAAAATTTGCCTAAGCTCAAGCCTCCAATACGATTCTCCTTCGATCTGCCCAAAATGGGACAGGCTGGTTCCAAGAGAACCGGCCTGTGAGAGTGTGAATGAGCTGTCACGAAAGGAACCCGCACCGTCATTGCGAGCCAACGGGTCCGGCTTCGCCGGCCCGATGACAGGCTGCGCGAAGCAATCCAGAGCGACAAAAAAAAGACTGGATTGCTTCGTCGCTTTGCTCCTCGCAATGACGGACAACTTTCAGGCCTGGTGCCAGCCGCATCAGCTCGATGCGGCGGGCCGCACGACACGCTTGATCTGATCGAGAGTGTAGTTCTTGCCGCCGATCGACAGCAGCGCGGGGCTCGCGGTGAGATCGACGGAATCAACAGTGCCCTGGACTTCGGTGGAGATCGCGACGTCCTTGCCGTTGCTGTCCTTGGCGGTGACTGTCATTTTATAGTCACCGACCGGCCACTTGGTGCCGTCACTCCCCTTGCCGTCCCAGACGAAGCTGGAATTTCCGGAGCCGATGGCGAAGCTGCCCGTGTAGGCGGTCTGGCCCGCCGAATTGGTGATGGTGATGGTTGCGCTGGAGTTCGACGGCGCGCTGAAATTCCAGGTGGCATTGCCATCGAAATGCGCGGTGCTGCCGTCGACGGCGACAGTCTGGCCGACGAATACCAGCGCCTGGGTCGATTGCGCGGTCTTTTCGATGTTGACCAGCGCTTCGAGCTGGCTGTTCGACTTCAACTGCTGTTCGACCTGCGCGAACTGCACCAGCTGCTGGGTGAACTGGTTGGTATCCAGCGGGTCCATCGGATTCTGGTTCTGCAACTGCGTGGTCAGCAGCAACAGGAAGGACTGAAAATTGTCCGCAATCCCCGTGCTGCTGCTGCTTCCGCTCGCCGAATTCGAGCCAGAGGAGTTGTTTGTGGCGACGCCCGATGTCGGTATCGGCGCTGTGGTTGCATCAACCGCCATGATGATCGCTCCTCAGATCCTGATATCGACGCCGCTGCTCGCTCCGAGCATGCGGCCGTAGGTTCGCCCGGCGACCTGCGCGGGGATGGTATCTTCTTCGGTGATGACGACACGCTGGGAATTGCGGCCCGAGCCGTTGTCGTTGTTCTGTCCGCCGGACGACTGGTCACGCAGGCTGAACTGCAATCCGGAATCGCCGGTCTTCAGGCCGGCGTTTTCCAGCGCCTGCTGAAGCCTCGGCGCATCGTTCCGCAGCATGTCCAGCGTTGCCGGGCGCTCCACCGTCAGATGGGAGGTGACGTTGCCGTGCTTGTCGACGTCGAGGCGCACGTCGATGCGGCCAAGCTCGGCCGGATCGAGCCGGATTTCGAAACGGCTGTTGCCGCCGGCCGCGCGCAGCGCGATGTCCGCCGCCAGACCGTTCAGCGGCACCGGCGCGCTGTCGGCGAGCGGGGTATTCGCCGCCGGCACCGGGATCGCGGTCAGATTGGCGGTATAGGTCTGGATCGGTTGCGGCTGAATGGGAGGCAGCAGGCCCGGATCGGTCAGCGGTGTCTGTTGCGGAGCCGCGTTGTGGTGTTCGGCCTGCGGCGCAGGCTTTCCCGTATGCTTCTCGGTGTCGGCCTT
>JAGVII010000623.1 GCA_020056155.1 Afipia sp. | reverse complement strand
TCCTGGCGTTGCTGCCGTGAATCGCGCGTTGACCATTCTTTCCGCGTTCGAGGGGGAGACCGAGGCGATGACCCTCGCCGCGCTCGCCCGCCGCACCGGTTTGTACAAAAGCACGCTATTGAGGCTGATGACCTCGCTGCAGGAATTCGGCTATCTCGGCCAGCTTCCCGACGGTCGCTATCATCTCGGGCCAACTCCGTTTCGTCTCGGTGCCGTGTACCAGCGGACGAACAAGCTGCACGATCATGTGATGCCGGTTCTGCGCCATCTCGTCGTCACGGGAACCGAGAGCCCGTCATTTCATGTCCGGCACGATGCCAAATCGCGGCTGTGCGTGTTTCGGGTCGATTCGCAGCATTCGACACTGGATCGTGTCGAGGCCGGGGCGCTGTTGCCGCTGGATCGCGGCGCGGCGGGAAAGGTCATTCTGGCCTTTGGCGGCGAAAGCGGTGAGGCGTTCGATCGCATTCGCGCCGAGTTCATCGCGGCCTCTTTCGGCGAGCGCGATCCCGATTGCGCCGGCATCGCCTGTCCGGTGTTCGGACCGGACGGAGCGCTGGCCGGAGCGCTGTCGGTCTCCGGGCCGAAGCCGCGATTCACCCGGGATAGTTCCCGGCGCATGTCCGATCTTCTTCTGGAGAGCGCGCTGCATCTGACCCGCGTGCTGGGAGGGCGCAACGATGCCATGACCAGGGTTGTTGAGGTGCGAAAAAGGAAGATGCTGCGAACGGCCTGAGCGCAGCGTTCAGGGCAACGCGTATCCTGCCTTCCAACCCGGACAAGCAATCTTGATTGCGTGGTCCACCGGGGCGTTGGTATAAGTCCGGCACACCCGCACGGATGTCACCTGTGGCGTGAGAAGTGAATCGAAAGCTGCTGTAGGCTCGATGCACGGCAAAGACGGTCATACCGGAACAAAGACAGCTTTCGTTTTCGCGGGCGGCGGAAGTTTCGGTGCGATTCAGGTCGGAATGATGCAGGCCCTTGCGGCTCATGGCGTCACTGCTGATCTCGTGGTCGGATCGAGCGTGGGCGCGATGAACGGCGCCTACTATGCCGGATCGCCGACGCTGGACGGCGTCAAGAAACTGGCGGATATCTGGCGCGGGCTGACACGGCAAGATGTGTTTCCGGTGTCGCTGTATTCGTTCGCATCGTTCCTGTGGCGGCGCGATTTTCTGATCTCGCACGACGGCGTTCGCAAGCTGATCGAGGACCACCTTCCGTACAGGAAGCTGGAAGAGGCCGCCGTTCCGGTTCATATCGTCACGACCGACATCGTCTCCGGCGAAACCGTGGTGCTTTCCGAAGGCTCCGCGGCCGAGGCCATCGTCGCCAGTACGGCGATTCCGGGCGCCTTCGCGCCGGTTAAACACCAGGGTCGCTTCCTGGCCGACGGGGCGATCTCCAGCAACACGCCGATCCGTGTCGCGATCCAGAAGGGCGCGCAGCGGCTTATCATCATGCCGACCGGATTTGCCTGCGCGGGCCATGGTCCGCCGGTTGGAGCCGTCGCAACGGCATTGCACGCGCTGACGCTGCTGATCGCGCGGCAGATGACCACCGAGCTGGAGTATCTCGAGCACACCGTTGAATACTGCGTGGTGCCGCCTTTGTGTCCGCTGGTGGGCTCACCCTATGACTTTACCCGCACGGACGATCACATCACGCGGGCCATCAGGAATACCGAGGCATGGATTGCGGACGGCGGCCTCGAGAAGAGCGGCATCCCCGGCGAAATGCATCCCCATCAGCACTGACCGTGCATGATTCAATCGGCCGCAGGAATATTGCTCTGCAGCAAGCGATAAATGTCAGTTCTATACGCGCGATATGACGGAATCACGTCAGGTCCCGCGCGCATCCATGCCACGTTGATGTCGATGGCCTGTGGTTTGGTGTATAGTCATATCCATCGTAGCTGATCGTGCTATCGACCCGGGTCGGGAAACGCGCCAACATGCGGCGGATGTCGGAGCACTTGCCGGATTCGTCAGCGAGGTTTTTATGCAAAATTTGACGCTGCTGCTATCGCCTCGTTTC
>JAGVII010000798.1 GCA_020056155.1 Afipia sp. | reverse complement strand
GATACGCAGCAGCGGCACGCTGAGTGCCCTCTTCCTGTTGGTCTCGGCGCGGTGAATCAGGTCGCCGATGATCTGATCCGCCTCGATGCGCGCATTGCTGCGGATGTCGCGCAGCATCGACGCGGTGAGTGGCGATCCGGGCGTGAACAGCAGACCTGATGTGCGCTCCAGGAATTCGGGCCGTGGCGCATGACCGGCGGCCTCGGCGATCGCGGCAATCTCGTCGCGCAGCGCGCGGATGAAATCCGCGCCGCCCGGCGCGCCGGTGATGTGACCGGCGGGTGCACGCATGAGCGAGGTCGCTCCCGCCAGCGTGGCGAGGAATACCCACTTCTCGTACATCTCCTGCATGATGACGTCGCTGGCCCGGGCGTCGAACATCGCGCCCTGCAACGCCGCTTCGATCCGCTTGGCGCGGTCGCCCTTGGACGCGCCGCGTTCGCCGAACGACATCGACTGCATCGGCGCGAGGTGATGGATGACGCCTTCGGCGTCGAGCATCGATGCGATCTGGCATTGTCCGCCCATCACATGACCGATGCCGAACTTCGCATCCAGCACGTCGAGGTGCTTGATGCCATTGAGGAACGGAATGATCGCGGTATCGGGCCCGACGGCGGCGGCGAAGGACGCGATCGCATCGTCGAGATCGTAGGCCTTGCAGCTGAGAACGATGACGTCGAAGGGCGCGGTGATCCTGTCCGCCACGACCGTCGGCGGGTTCGTCAGCGTGACGTCGCCAACCGGGCTCTTGATGATCAGGCCGTTCTTCGCCAGCAGCTCAGCGCGCTTCGCGCGAACCAGAAACGTAACGTCGCGCCCCGCCTGCAGCAGCCTGCCGCCGAAATATCCGCCGGTCGCGCCGGCGCCGATGACCAGAATGCGCATCGTCAAAATCCACTTCTTTTTATGTTTCAGGGCGATCCCGAAACACGTGAAGCGGTTTCCGGATCAGGCGGCGGGTGAAGGCGCGCGATCCTTGCTCAAACCATCGTCCGGGCGCAAGGCAAGCCTGAACCGTTGCTGCGCCCGGCTGTTATGCGCGGCGCGACTACCACTTCTCGCCGAAGGGACGGATCTCAAGCTCGAACGTCCAGGCGCTGCGCGGCTGCTGGTAGAGCAGCCAGTAGGATTCAGCGACCGACGACGGCGGCATCAGGAGATCGGGATCATCCAGTGCGTTCGGGCCGTTGGCCTCGATGCGCCGCTGGCGCACCCATTCGGTGTCGACGCCGGAATCGATGATCAGGTGCGCGACATGGATGTTCTGCGGCCCGAGTTCACGCGCGGTCGCCTGCGCCACGGCGCGGAGGCCGAATTTCGCGCTGGCGAAGGCCGCGTAGCCGGACCCGCCGCGCAGGCTGGCGGTGGCGCCGGTGAAGAAGATGTTGCCCTTGCCGCGCGGCAGCATCAGGCGCGCCGCTTCGCGGCCCGCGAGAAAGCCGGAATAGCAGGCCATCTCCCAGACCTTGCGGAAAACGCGCTCGGTGGTATCGAGGATCGGGAAGTTGACGTTGGCGCCGATGTTGAAAATGCAGACTTCCAGCGGCGCATGCCTGTCGGCGTCGCCGAGGAAGGAAACGATCTCCTCTTCCTTGCGGGCGTCGAGGGATCGGCCGTGGATTTCTCCACCCGCCGCCTCGATCTCCTTGACCAGCGGCGCCAGCTTGTCGCCGTTGCGGCGGCCGGCGAACACCGTAAAGCCTTCGGAGGCGAACTTTTTCGCGATCTCGCCGCCGATGTAGTCGCCGGCGCCGATCACCGCCACGGTTGCATTTCTCTTGGCCACTATTGTCTCCTCCGGGGATGTTGCATCTGCGGCGGAGGGGGCCTCCGCCGCGCGCGGTTGATTCCGCTTACTTCGGATCGTCGTTGAAGACTTCGCCGAACAGTTCCCAGTTCTTGCCATTCCAGCGCTGCAGCTGCGCCTGTGTATACATCTGATTGTTCTTCGGACCGGTATTCACGATAATGCCTGGAAGCGAAAGCGGCAGTGCCAGTCCCCTGATGTTGCGGGTCTGCTTGAGAATATTCTCCCGTGAAAGGTCGTCACCGCACTGCTTGAGAAGTGTCTCGAGAATAATACCCTGATGCATGCCGGCAAAGTAGTTGGAGTCGGCGATGTCGGCGCCGGGCATGTATTTCGCCATGAACGCCAGATACTGCTTCACACCGGGATCGTTCGCCCATTTCGGATCGTCCGGGTCCTTGCGATAGGTGGCGGTAACGATGCCCTTGGAGATTTCCAGACCCGCCGGGGTGAGCACCGACGCGATCGACGTCGAGATCAGGTTGACGAGAAATTCCGGCTTCCAGCTGATTTCGTGGACCTTTCGGATCGCCTGCGCGGCAAACTTCGGCGTTCCCGCGAACAGAAACACCGTCGCGCCCGAGCTTTTCAGCAAGACGAGCTGGGAATCGATCGACGGCTGGCTGACCTCATAGGCCGCGGTGACGACCTTGCTGTCGAATGCACCTTTCATCTCGTCCTGAAAGCCGTGGATGAAATCCTTACCCAGATCATCGTTCTGATAGAGGATCGCGATCTTGGCGTCGGGAAATTTCTTGGCGACATAGCGCGCATAGATTCTGGATTCGGTGGCGTAGCTTGGCAGCGCCGTGGTGATGAACGGGTATTCCTGATAGTTCGTAAAGCGGGCCGCGCCGGTCACGATAAAGGCCTGCGGGACTTTCTTGGTCGCAAGATATTTGGCGATCGCCAGATTGCTGGGCGTTCCCAAAGTGGCAAACATGAAGGCCACTTCATCTGACTCGACGAGCTTTCGTGTCTGCTCAACGGTCTTGGGCGGGCTATAGGCGTCGTCGAGCGCGATCAGATTGATCTTTCGTCCGTTCACGCCGCCACGTTCGTTAATGAAGGTCACATACGCTGTCAGCGCCTTTCCGACATTGCCGAGTGCGGAAGCCGGTCCGCTGTAGGGAAATGTCGCGCCGATCTTGATCTCGGTTGCGGTGACGCCGGTCATTTCGGCTGCGGCCGGTGCGGACAGTCCGGCGAGCAACATGGCTGCCACGGTGGCCTTGAGTGCGGTTCTCCTTAGCATCGTTTGTCTCCCCTTATTGATTGGTTTTGCGCCACCGGATCGCATGGCGCCCGATGTTGTC